>JBFGRH010000044.1:0-11647 GCA_041563795.1 Nitrospiraceae bacterium
CACGTCCTCCACGGCCGATTCCGGTTTGAGTTTCGAGTAGACAAACCCGAACGCGTCGGACAGCTCGCGGTCGCGGAAGACGATCCGGATATCCTGTCCCGACGGTCCGGTCAGGTAGGGCTGGTACAGGGACACCGGGCGGTCCCAGTGTTCGAGCGAGCGGGCCAGCACGCCTTCATCCGTGGCCGTCCACGTCAGGCCGGCCCGATGCAGCATCGGGATCAGTTCGGGACAGACCGACCCTTCCGAGGGCCACAGGCCGCTCGGGGCCGAGCCGAACACCTCGCGGTGCAGCGCGACGGCGTTCCGGACCTGCGCCTCGGCATCCTCCGGCGCCTGGAAGCGGGAGGGGAGGTGCATCTCCGGCCGCGCCCGCCGGGCGAAGTCCGAGTCGATCAGGAGCGGGAGGATGGGGTGGTAGAAGGGACTCGTGGTCAATTCGATCTGGCCGGATTCGGCGAGCCGGCGGTACATGGGAATGATGTCGCCGACCGCCTGCCGTTGCAGGGCGAGCACTTCCTGTTTCTCCTCCTCCGTGAAACCGCGGCCCTTGTCTCTCAGTGCGGTCAGCCGGGGATGGCGCGCCACCATGCCGTACCCGAACCAGGTCAGGTTGTGCCAGACTTGCAGATCGAGCAGTTCCTGCGCGGTAAAGTGTCCCGCCAGGCGGTCCAGCGGCTGCCGGGTGACGTCGAGTCCCCGCTTCACCAGCAGTTCGTGGTAGCGGGGGAAGGGCCGGACCATCGTGCCCCAATTGGCGGCAAAGAAATGCCGGACAATAAACGCCTGTTCCGACGGCGCGAGGTCGGCGGCCGGACGTTGCGCGTGGTGCAGGAAGAGATCCCCCACCGAGCCCGAGGACAGTTCCCGGAGTTGCAGCAGCAGCGAGGGCGTGAAATTGAAGGTAGCGTGGATGGACGGGAAGCGTTCCAGCATCCAGGCCATGTCGTAGTAGGCCTTGGTGGCGTGCAGCCTGACCCACGGCATGCTGGCCGATCCCGCGACCGGGTCCGTGTAGTACGGCTGGTGCATGTGCCAGAGGAAGCAGACGCGAACCATGTTCATGCCGCCCTGCAAAGGTTCATGCCGGGTCCGTGCAGCCTGAGACATGCCATATCGGCCGATCCCGTGACCGGGTCCGTGTCGTACGGCTGGTGCATGTGCCAGAGAAAGCAGACGCGAGCCATGTTCATGCCGCCCTGCAAAGGTTCATGCCGGGTCCGTGCAGCCTGAGACATGCCATATCGGCCGATCCCGCGACCGGGTCCGTGTAGTACGGCTGGTGCATGTGCCAGAGAAAGCAGACGCGGGAGGTGTTCATGGCTGGTGCGCGAGTATGTCACAGGGTCGGAGGGGTTGCAACAAAGTCACTATCCTGTGACAAGGCGGCACCCCCTAGGTATAATGCCGTGCGCAGAGGAACGCTCCATGCCCAACGCAAGGGTCTCGCGTCTCACGAATCGAGCCGGATTCCGGTGGCTCCTGGCCGCCTGCGCCTGGCTGCTGGCCGGCCTCGTGCCCTCCGCGGGCGCGGCCGCGTTGTCCGCGGACGTCCAGAAAGTGCTCCTGCAGGCCAAGGAACTGGCGGCCGGCATCCCGGACGTCTCCGAACGGTCCCGCTTCCTGTCACGCGTGGCGGACACCGACGTGGCGAGGAAGGATTTTCACGGGGCGCTGGAGACGGCCCAGTCGATTCCCGACTGGACGACGCAACTGGATGCGCTGTGGAGCATCGCGCAGGCGCAGGTCAAGGCCGGCGCCCTGGCCGAGGCACGGGAGACCGCATTGGTCCCGGGTGAAAGAAAAGACCGCATGGTCATGCTCAAGGCGATCGCGCTGGCCCAGGCGGAAGCGGGAGACGCGGCCGGGGCCTTCCTGACCGCCGCCACGATCGAACAGCAGTGGACGCGTCTGGAGACCGTGGCCGGCATTGCCGCCGCCCAGGCCCAGGCCAGAGACGTGAGGGCCGCGGTGCAGACCGCCGAAGCCATGCCGGATGAGTTTCATCGTTCCGATGCCCTCCGGCGGATCGTCGTGGTGCAGGCCGAGGCGAAGGACATCACGGGGGCGCTGAAAACGGTGGCGGCCATCAGGCAGCAGGGCATCAAGGATGCCGCGTTGCGGGTGATCGCAAAGGCGCAGGCCGCCGCGCGGAAGTTGCAGGACGCGGAGCAGACGATCGAGGGGATCGAGACCCCGTCTGAAAAGGCGCTGGCCCTCTCGGACCTGGCCGTGGCACGGGCCAAGGCCCGGCAGGCGGACTCCGCGCTGCAGACGGTGAACCCCGTGCGCGATCAGTTGCCGTCGCCGGTCCGATTCGCCACGCTGGGGGCCATTGCCGTTGAACAGGTGCGGCAGGGCGACGTGAAGGGCGGCTTGCAGACGGCCGAGTCGCTTCAGTCCGGCGAGGAACGGGCGCAGGTTCTGGAGTTGATCGCCGAAGCGCAGGCGGAAGCCCGGGACGTGACCGGCGCCAGGGAAACAGCGGCCCGCATCGCCGATGCACGGATCCAGGCCGACGCCTTGCGGCGCATTGCCGCGGCGCAGGCCGCTCGCGGCGATCTGAATGGCGCGAGCCAGACCGCAGACCTGATCGGGGTCGAGGCGCTGAAAGGCCGGGCGCTCATGGTGATCGGGCACGTCCGTGCGAGGTCGGGGGACGGGGCCGGGGCGCTCGCGTGGGCGGACACGCTCACGGCGCCGGTGGAGCGGGCCTATGTGTTGTTGGGCGTCATCAACGGGCTCATGAGCAAGGGACACAAGCGCCAGTTCTCCGTTCAGTGACAAGTTTTGCCGCGATCGGTATAATCCGCGCCTATGGCCGCCGTTGATCCCGCGCCTCCCGTCTCCGCCCCCATGTCCTCGATGGTCCCGCCGGATCGATCGCTCGTCGCCGCCACCGTCGAAACCAGGCTTCCGTTCCGCGCCGCGCTCGAGGCGATGACGCCCTTGCCGGGGGATGCGTCCAACCGACGCTATTTCCGGCTGCGTCTGTCCGCCGGGCGTTCGGTCATCCTGATGCAGCTGGCCGAGCCGGAAGCGTTCAAGCAATCGGAGGAGGCGGTCAGCGGCGCCGTCGCGGTGACGGAACTGCCGTTCCTCAACGTGCACCGTCACCTGGCCGGGGCCGGCGTGACGGTCCCCGCGCTCTATTATTACGACCAGACGGCCGGCCTGCTGTACCTCGAGGATTTCGGCGACCTGTTGCTCGTGCAGGCCTGCGCCGACGGGCGGGGCCCCGAGACCGCTCGGCACTATCAACGGGCGATCGAGATGCTGGTCAAAATCCACACGGCGGCCACCTCGCCGGCCGACGACCGCTGCCTCGCCTTCCACCGCTCCTTCGACGTGCCCCTGCTCATGTGGGAGTTCGATCATTTCCTGGAGTATGGCGTCGTGGCGCGGCACGGGAGGCCGATGTGCGCGGACGATTTTCAGCCGGTCCGTGCGGTCTTTCAGGCGATCGCCGACTTGATGGCGACCCAGCCGCGGGTCTTCACGCACCGCGATTATCACTCGCGCAATCTCCTCGTGGACGGGAAGCGCCTTGGCGTGATTGATTTTCAGGATGCACTCATGGGGCCCGCCAGCTACGACCTCGCGTCGCTGCTGCGCGACGCCTACATTGCGCTGGATGACTCGCTGCTCGACGAGCTGATCGCGGGGTACCTGGACCGCATGGAGGAGGCCGGCGCCGGTCTGGGTGATCGGGCGGCGTTCCGCCGGCTGTTCGACCTCACCAGCATCCAGCGCAACCTCAAGGCGGCCGGACGCTTTGTCTATATCGACCGCGTCAAAAAGAATCCGAAATTCCTCGCCGACCTCCCGCGCGTGCTCGGCTACGTGCGCCGGAACCTGGCAAAGTATCCGGAACTGGCGCCGCTCCGGAAACATCTGACGCCGTATGTCCCTGAACTGCAGGACTGAGGGCCGAGTGCTGAGGACTGAGGTGGTGTTCCCATCGCTCAATCCTCAGTCCTCATCGCTCAGTGCTTCCTTATGAAGGCGATGATCTTGGCGGCCGGGCTCGGCACCCGCCTCCGTCCGCTCACGGACCGGCTGCCCAAACCCCTGCTGCCGGTCGCCGGCCGCCCGTTAATCGTGTGGAATCTGCTGCTGCTCCGCCGCCATGGCATTACCGACGTCATCATCAACCTGCACCACCTCGGACAACAGATCGAACAGGCCCTTGGCAACGGCTCGGCATTCGGCATGCGGATCGCCTATTCGAAGGAACCGGTGCTGCTGGGGACGGGCGGCGGCCTCAAGCAGGCCGAGCCGTTTTTCAACGGCGAGCCCTTTTACGTCCTCAACGGGGACACGCTGTTTGACATGGATCTCGGGGCCCTGGCCGCCGCCCACCGGGAGAGCCGCGCCGTGGCCACCATGGCGTTGCGGGCCGACCCGGACCCGGACCGATGGGGCGCCGTGGACGTGGATGAGAAGCATCACGTGGTCCGCATCAATGGACGCGGAAGGGCTGCCGGAGGGCCGACCTCAAAACGAATGTTCGCCGGCGTGCATCTCATGCACCCGCGGTTGCTGGCGGACGTGACGCCCGGGCGGGAATCCTCCATCATCGAAGCCTACGTCAGGGCGATTGAAGATGGGGACACGGTCGCGGGCTACGAGTTCTCGGGCTACTGGTCGGACATCGGTACGCCGGAACGGTATGCGCAGGCCCAGCGCGACGCCGAAGAGGGGAAAATCAACCTACAGGATCGCCTCACGCCCGGGATCAGTCCATGAACTTGTGGAGCGCCCGCACGACCTGCGGATCGAAGAGGCCCTTCTCGACTCCGCGGTCGATCTGGTCCATGGCGGCGTGGCGTTCCCAGGAATCCCGGTAGGGGCGTTTGGAGGTGAGCGCGTCGTAGGCGTCGGCCACGACGACGATACGCGAGCCGATCGGAATCTTGTCGCCCTTGAGTCCCTCCGGATAGCCGGTGCCGTTGAAGCTTTCGTGGCTGTGCTTGACGATCTGGAGCGCGGCCTCGTTCTGATACCCCATGGATTTCATGACCCGCGTGCTTTCCGCCGTGTGGGTCTTGATCAGCTCGAACTCGGTGCTGCTGAGGCTGCCCCCGCGGTTCAGGATATAGTGCGGGACGATCTCTTTCCCGATGTCCGCGAAAAACCCCGCCATGAGGAGGTCCTTCTTGTCCTTTTCCTGCAGGCCGAGCGCCTGTCCCAGCGCGTAGGACAGCAACGCCACGGTCCTGGAATGGCCGATGCTGCCGTCCAGGGCTTCGACGGGGAGGATGACGTCGTCCGGGATCTTGATCTGGCCGGTGACGGCATGGAACTCGTCGTAGAACGCCTGGGGGATCTTGTCGCGGTCCTGCAACGGGTCCTTGAGGCCGATGACCTCGAACGCTTCCACCCGGTTGCGCTTGCCCCTCACGCTGATCCGCTCGGATTCATGCGCTTTCATCCCCGCATCGGCATAGGCCAGCTTGATCTCCTTGTTCTCGGGGTCGAGTTGCAAGGCCTGCTCGAAGTAGAACAGGGCCTCGCCCGGTTCCTTCAGGTCCAGATGGATGCGCCCGATTTCGTACAGGGCTTCCGTGTCCTTGGGATTGCTGGAGATCCTGGCGTGAAGCTGCACGAGGTACTGTTCGGTCTTGGGATCGGCGAAGACGGTGGTGGAGACGTCCATTTTTTTCCTGGCCTCCACGACATGGCTGATGTCGTTGTAGGTCTCCAGGTCGATCAGGATATGCTCCGGCGTGCAGACCTTTTCGAGCCGGGCCGCCACATTGACCACGTCGCCGACGGCGGTGAACGTCTGGCGTTTGAGCCCGATGAGTCCGGTGATCGTGGAGCCGGATCCGATGCCGATCCGCATTCTCCACGGGTAGCTCTGCTGGGCCATTTTCTCCTGCATCTTGAGCCCGGCGATCACGGCCAGGAGCGAATGGGTTTCGTATTCCAGGGGCGCGCCGAACTCGCACATGATGCCGTCGCCCATGTACTTGTCGATGTGTCCGCGATAGTTGAGGAGGATCGGCTCCATGTCGCCGATGTACCGGTTGAGGTCGCGAATGACCGCTTCGGGCGGCAATCCCTCCGAGTACGTGGTAAACCCGACGAGGTCTGAAAACATGACGCTCAGATTGCGCTTCTCGTTGCGCAGGCGGCCCTCGATCAACAGATTGACCACGGAGGCGTCCATGGTGGAGTAGAGGGTCGCCTCCACCTTGGATTTCAGGGTTTCGACCGAGCGCTTGGACTGCTCCAGCTCGTCGGAGCGTTCCTTGAGCGTGGTGTTGGCCTTGGCCAGCTCTTCCTGCTGGGTCTGCAGGCTCCGGTTCAGCGCCACCAGGTTTTGGCTGGACTCGCGCAACGTGAGGTTGGCCTGGTGCAGCTCGGCCTGCTGATGCTGAAGGTCGACGTTGAGCAGCCGCGTGGCCTGGACCTCCTGCGCCAGCCGTTCCTGGAGTTTTCCGACGGTGGCTCCCGCGAGGATCAGAAAACCGCCCCAGGTCACGATCGTGAGGTAGAGGTCCATCTCGGTCTTGGTCTCGAGGAATTCCTCCGGAAACAGGACGACGTAGACACCGACGACGAGGATGCACAGGAACGATCCCAGCACCGCCAGCCGTTGGCCGAGAAAATAGCCGGCCAGGATGACCGAGAGGAAATACACGTTCAGCAGGGCCAGCTTGTGCGGGAGGAAAAAGAGAATGGCCGTGGTGACGATCAGGAGAGAATTGACGAACAGAAACTCGAAATGCACGGCCAGGAAAGCTTTGAGTGCCTGCATGAGGGTTCCGCGGTCAGATACGAGTGGTGGTTACCCGCGTGTCACGGGTGACCGCAAGAATACCCGCGCGTTCCCCCGGTGTCAATGAAACGGCGGGGTGTCCGCGCCGCTAAAATGGCGTCCTGTCAGGGATTTGTCTCACCGGGCCTGCAGGCCGGTGGTGAAAAAGCTCCGCAGGGCGTTGCTGACGACGTGGGTGGCCGTCACGGAGCCTGCAGGCCGGTAGGGGTGAACCGCCGCAACCGGAGCGCGTTCCCGACGACGCTGACGGAGGAAAGGGCCATGGCGGCCGCGGCCCAGATCGGGTTGAGGAAGCCCAGCGCGGCGGCGGGAATCAGGAGCACGTTATAGATGAAGGCGGCCGCCAGGTTCTGCTTGATGTTCCGCGTCGTGGCCCGGGAGAGGCCGATGGCGGTCACGATGCCCCGCGGATCGCCCGTGATCAACGTCAGGTCGGCGGCCTCCATCGCCACGTCGGTACCGGTGCCGATCGCGATGCCGACGTCCGCCTGGGCCAGGGCCGGGGCATCGTTGATCCCGTCGCCGACCATCGCCACGACCTTGCCCGCTTCCTGGAGCCGTGAGATCTCCCGCGCTTTCTGATCGGGCAGGACGTCGGCGAGGACCTGAGTGATGCGCAATTGTTCGGCGATGGCCTGGGCCGTGCGCCGGTTGTCGCCGGTCAGGAGAATGACCTCCAGGCCCAGCCGCTCCAATGCCGCAACCGTTTCGCGGGCGTGGTCCTTGAGCGTGTCCGCGACGCCGATCACGCCGACGACTTCGCCGGCCGCCGACGGCGTTGCGGACGGGCCGGCTGGCTGGACGGCGAGATACATCGGCGTCACGCCGGCCTCCGCCAGGTGCTCCGCCGCTTCCTTCGCCTGGGACGAGACGGGAATCTGTTCCTTTTCCATCAGCCGCAGATTGCCCAGCAATACGAATTGGGAAACTGGCGGCCCGGCCACCGTGGCGCGAACACCGTGACCGGGCACGGCGGTGAAGGCCTCGAGCGCGCGGATGGTGACGCCCTGTTCCCTGGCATGGCGGACGATGGCCTCGCCGACCGGGTGTTCCGAATCCTGTTCGGCCGAGGCGGCGACGGCGATAATCTGCTCGGCCGTCCAGCCCTTGGCGAACGGCTGGATGGCGCCCACCGATGGCTCGCCGCGCGTTATGGTGCCGGTCTTGTCCAGCACGACGGTCGTCAGCTGGTGCGCGCGCTCCAGCGCGTCGCCGCCGCGGATCAGCACGCCGTGTTCCGCGCCCTTGCCGATGCCGACCATGACCGACGTGGGCGTGGCCAACCCGAGCGCGCAGGGGCAGGCGATGATGAGCACGGCGACGGCGTTCAGCAGCGCGTGCGTGAAGGCCGGCGCGGGGCCGAGCAGCCACCACAGGAGGAAGGTCACCCCGGCGACGCCGATCACCGCCGGGACGAAATACGAGGCGATCCGGTCGGCCAGCTTGGCGAGCGGCGGCTTGGCAGCCTGCGCCTCCTCGACGATCCGGATGATCCGGGCCAGCGCCGTGTCGAGGCCGACCTTGACGGCCTCGATCCGCAGGCTGCCGACACGGTTCAGGGTCGCGCCGATGACCGGATCGCCGGCCTGTTTGTCCACCGGCAGGCTCTCGCCCGTGATCATGGATTCATCCACGGCCGACGCGCCTTGCCGGACGATCCCATCCACGGGAATCTTCTCGCCCGGCCGCACGACCACGAGGTCGCCGACCGCGACCTGTTCGACCGGTAGGTCCAGCTCCCGTCCGTCCCGGATCACGCGCGCCTGCTTCGGCTGGAGGCCCGCGAGGGCGCGGATCGCCGACGAGGCCCGGCCCTTGGCACGCGCCTCCAACAGGCGCCCGAAGAGAATGAGCGTGATGATGGACGCCGAGGTGTCGAAGTAGACCGCAGGTGCCTGGCCGGTGGCCGCGAAGAAGTCCGGCACCAGGACGGCGGCCAGACTGTAGAAATAGGCCGCTGAGGTGCCCACGGCGATCAGGGTATTCATGTCCGTGGAGCCGTGCCGCGCGACCGCGACCGCCCCTTTATAGAAGCGCCAGCCGGCCCAGAATTGGATGGGGGTGGTCAGGAGCAACTGGGCCCAGAACGAGGTCGTCTGCGGGATCGTCAGGCCAAGATGGTCGCCCATGCCCAGAATCATCACCGGCACGGTGAGGGCGGCGGCCGCCAGCACCTGCACGAGCAGCCGGCGCGCCGCATCCTCGCGGGCCGGGGTCGCCTCCGGCTTCTGGACGGCCGGTGTCAGCGGCGTGTAGCCGAGCGAGCGGATCGTTTCGCGAATGGTATCGGGGGTGGCCCCGCTCCCGTACTGCACGGTGGCCTGTTCCGTCGCCAGGTTCACCGAGGCGCGCAGCACCCCGGGTGTGGCCTGGAGTCCCTGCTCGATCTTGGCCACGCAGGAGGCGCAGGACATCCCTTCCACGGGAATGGTCAGGGTCGTGGTCGTTCCCGTTCCCGCCGCCTCGAGGTGCGGCGTGTAGCCCAATGAGCGGATCGTCTCGAGGATGCGGTCACGCGAAACCTGGTCCGGCCTGAAGTCCACCGCGGCCTTTTCGGTCGCGAGGTTGACCGAGGCGCGCGTGACGCCGGGTGTGGCCTGGAGGCCCTGCTCGATCTTGGCCACGCAGGAAGCGCAGGACATGCCCTCGATGGGAACGGTGAGGGACTGGCTCCGCGTCCGCGCGGTGCCTGTCCCCTTCTCCGTGGGACTGGGACGGGCACTGGCTTCGCCGGAGCCGGTCCCAGCAGCCCTTCTCGTCGGCCCCAGCGTCACCATTTGAACCGTCGGCTGCGCGGCCTCCTGCGCCATGCCTTGCGGTCCTCCCCGAAGAATCTTTTCAGGATCCGCCTCGAACCGCCGCTTGCATCCCGGGGCGCAGAAGTAATAGGTCGTGCCCTCGTGCACGGCGGTGGCGGGCGCCTTCCGTTCATCGACAGTCATGCCACAGACGGGATCGATGGCCATTGAATTCTCCTCAGAGCCGTGAGGCGTGAAACGTTAGGCGTGAGGCGGTAGGCTGGGCACTGAGTTTTTCAACCCCTTATGCCTCACGAAGTGCTCGGCAACCGTATCGTACCAGATAAGTCAAGAGGGGAGGAAATCAACCGGAGGAGGACTCGGGGTCCCCGACACCCTTTTGCTTGATCAGGCGGGCCAGGTAGGTCCGCTGGAGCTTGAGGCGCTCGGCGGCCTTCGTCTGGTTGCCCCCGGCGCGCTCCAGCGCGCGGCGAATCACGGCGATGCTGTGGGCTTCCATCGAGTCATGGTAGGGGAGTTCGAGATAGGGCGCGCCGGCTCCCTCGCCTGCGCCGGCCGGAGCGTCCCAGGGCGTGAGCGCGAGGAGGTCGGGCGTGATGACCTCGTGTTCGCTGAGCACCACGGCCCGGGCGATGGCGTTCTCCAGTTCGCGGACGTTGCCGGGCCAGGGATAGCGCTGGATGGCGGCCAGGGCGTCGGGCGCCAGACTCATCGGACCCTTCTTGGTCTCGCGGGCGTGGCGTTCGAGGAAGAACCGGGCGAGGCGGGGGAGGTCGTCGACGCGGTCGCGCAGGGGGGGCAGCGTCAGGCTGACGACATTGAGCCGGAAGAAGAGGTCCTCGCGGAACCGTCCGTCCTTGACCGCGCGCTTCAAATCCTTGTTGGTGGCCGCGATGACGCGGAGGTTCACCCGGACGGTGCGGGCGCCGCCGACGCGCTGAAATTCGTGGTCCTGCAGCACGCGGAGCAGCTTGGCCTGCAGGGACATCGGCATGTCGCCGATCTCGTCCAGAAACATCGTGCCGCCGTCGGCCAGCTCGACCTTGCCCTTGTGCAGCCGATCGGCGCCGGTGAAGGCGCCCTTCTCGTGCCCGAACAGCTCGTTCTCGAGCAGCGTCTCGGTCAGGGCCACGCAGTTGATGACGACGAACGGCATGTCGCGGCGCGGGCTCCACTGGTGCATGGAGCGCGCGAACAGTTCCTTCCCGGTCCCGCTTTCGCCCAGCAACAGCACGCCGGCGTCCGAATTGGCCGCCCGCTTCGCCAGCTCGATCACGGACTGCATGACCGGGCTTTGGCCGACGATGGTCGCGTAGCGGGTCTCGAGGTCGGTTCGCAGGCACTCGACCTGCCGCGCCAACGAGGCGCGCTCCAGGGCCTTGCTCACGACGAGCGCCAGGTGATCCACGTCGAAGGGCTTGGTCAGGAAGTCGTAGGCGCCCTGCTTCATCGCCTGCACGGCGGCGGTGATGGTGCCGTGCGCGGTCATGACGATGATCGGCATCTCGTGGCCGGTCGGCCGGTTCTGGGCCAGGCGTTTAAGCAGGTCCAGGCCGGACAACCTGGGCATTTCCAGGTCGAGCAACATTAGATGCGGCGTTTCCTGCTCGATCAGCTCGAGCGCGCGGAGGCCGTCCCCCGCGCAAACCGTGCCGTAGCCGAGCGCTTCCAGACGGTCTCGCAGGACCGTGACGATATCGGCATCGTCATCCACGACGAGAATCTTGGCCTTCGCGGCTGAAGGGCTCATGTGATAGGAGTCCTAACCGCGACGAGTATAGCCGAGGCGGGGTGGGCGAGGCGAGGGGAAAAACGTATGCGCCGGCCGTTGGTGCTGGCTAGCCTGCCATGACGTTCATGACGAGGCCCGTGGGTTGCTTAAGAGGAAGAGGCTGGATGTGTGCGGCCACCCATGCCGCATGCTGCCCGGCTGAAATGAGCCTACTCCATCACGTTCATGACGAGGCCCGTGAGTTGCTTGGGAGGAAGAGGCTGGATGTGTGCGGCCACCCATGCCGCCCGGCTGCGGCGAGCTTACTCCATCACGTTCATGACGAGGCCCGTGGGTTGCTTAAGAGGAAGAGGCTGGATGTGTGCGGCC
>JBFGRH010000045.1:0-11581 GCA_041563795.1 Nitrospiraceae bacterium
CCGGAGGCGTTGGCGCGGCGCCCGGCGCGGGTTTTGCCTCGCGCGCTTTCTCATCTCCGGAGGAAAAGATTTCCGCCGGCAGCATCAGGGTGTTCCGGAGGACATCGAAGGCCAGTTCGGCCAGTCCACCGATGCCGGCGCCGACCGATTTCAACGGCCGGTTGACGATTTGCGGATCCTGCAGGGACCCCTTGACGTCAAAAAAGGCGGTGGTAAAGCCCTTCCGCTCGCCGGCGAGCAGTTTTCCAAAGAGCGGGATGCCCTGGAGCAGCTTGGTGTAGGACCCGAATGGACTGACCACGAGGGCCATGTCCAACTGATCGGTCGGCATGTCATAGCTGCCGGCGCCGCTGATCTTGATGACCGGGCTGTCGATCAGCAGATTCTTCGTGGTGAGGATGCCGTTTTGGATGGCGACGGTGCCGGTCAATTTTTCAAAGGGCATCCCTTCCCGGTTGAGGTCCACCTTGCCCTGCAGGCGGCTGGGGATATCCAGGATCATGAGAACCTTGGGAACGATGGTCCCTTTCTCGATGCGACCCTGGTCGATGCGGAATTCCATGTTTCCGTTGAGCGTGTTGGTGATGCCGCGGGGATGTCGCCCGTTGCCCTGGACGGTGCCCGAAAGGCTCAACTCGCCGGTGATGAGCCGCTGGTCGTCTCCCATCAGGGGCATGAGTTTCTCCGTCGGGAACCCGGACAGCCTGATCGATACTTCGCCTTCGGCCGGTTTGCGTTTGGGCAGGCGCACCACGAGCCGGCTTTCGGACAGCGAGCCTTCCTCGACCTGGCCGGAGATTCGGCTGGCCTCCAGCGTCTCGTCGCCGATGACCACGCGCGCGGACAGTTCGCTCACGGACAGTTGCTGGTAGCGTCCTCGCGTGATGTCGACGGTGGCGGTCACGCGGCTGGTGGCGGCCAGGTCCTCCAGGAAGTCGCGGGCCGGCGAGCGCTCACCCTTGGGGATCAGCAGTTCAAGGTCGAGGTACGGAGATTCCACGGTCGCCGTGATGACCGGTTGGTTCCGCCAGTCGCGGATTCTGCCGGCGACGCGCATGAAACTGTCGTTGACGCGGAATTCCAGCCGTTTGACATCCGCTCTGGTGCGCAGCAGATGGAGGCGCAGGTAAATGTCGGTCACGGGGTGATCGATCGCCTTGCTGGCGATCTGGCCGTCGGTCAGGGCCACCCAGCCGGTGACCGTCCAGTTCTTCCATCTTGTTCCCCTGCCCTTTACATCCAGGGACAGCTCCAACGTGCCCGAGCTGAACCCGCCCAGCACCATCCCGGCCGGGAGCCCGTTCAGCGGTATCGGCCCGGAAACCAATGAGCTGCTGGCCTGCACGACCCGGCCGAACCGGATCTTTCCTTTTCCCGACAGTCTGGCGGGGGGCATGATGAACTCGAGACGCGGGACTGTCAGGGTGCTGCCCTTGGACAAGGTCGCGTCGAATTCGAGCGCGGCCGGCTGGCCGGCCGGCTTGTGCAGCCAGTCGGGCACGGTGAGCGTGGCATCGTTGAACCCGATGAGGCCCTTCATCTGCGGCGTCTCGATCGGACCGGTCAGTGACAGGCCGACGCCGACGAGTCCCTGCACCGCCGTCAGTGCCGTCGCCTTGAAGGAGGCCAGTGACAGGACCTGGGCCGCCGGCGCGCGCACCCAGACGTTGAACCCCTGAAACCGGGCCGGTCCCTCCGTCACGATGCGACCATGCAGCTGGAATTGGCCCTGTCCCAACGTCCCTCCGATCCGATCCAGCTCCAGCGCGACCGGGGAATAGACCAGTCGCCCTGACAGTCCGGCGACGGTGTCCTTCAGCGCGGGGGTTTCAAAACTGACGTTCTGCGGTGAAATCTCGCCTCCGGCAAAGGTCAGGCCGTCGTCCTGGTTCATCATCCCGGTGAGCCTGAAGGAAACGTTCGTCCGCCCCTGGACCTTGCGCAACCGGGCCAGCGGTTTGGCGATCGAGGGAGATGTAATGTTCTCGGCCAGCGTGTTCACCAGGTCCGCGGCCGCCATGACGCCGCTGACCTCCAGGTCGATGGACGGCCCTTGCTCGAGCAACGCGACGGTGACCTTCCCGGTGGAGACGTGCAGCGGACCGTATTGGCCGGTGATGTCGGCGGCCCGGACCCGGTCGGGATCGAGCAGAATGGTGCCGGCCAGATCCTTGGCCAGTACTTTGTCCCGGCCGAGCAGCGCCTGTCCCTGGCGAATGCGGAATTCTCCCGTGACCGAGGCGCGGGGTGAGGGTGCCGTCGCACCGGTCACGGTGGCGCTGACGATCTCCACGATGCCCTTGACCTTCCGTTCGGCCAGGACGTCTTGGAGGTGCGTCGGGAGCCAGCCGGTGGGAAAGCGCGACACGAGGTCATCCAGGCTGACCGGGGTTGAGGAGACGGTAAGTGAGAACGTCGGCTGGGCGGTCGTGATGCCCGACAAACTGGCCTGGCCTGCGATGGAGAGGTTCTCGACGTCGGCCTGCATGTCGGAGAACACCATGTCATAACCGGACATGCCCGGGACCAGGCCGATCCGGCTCTTGAGATTCGCCATGCCGAACACGTGATCGGGAACCGGCCGACTGCCAAACAAGTCCATCGCGTGTCGCACGTCCACCTTCGTCAGGCCGATGGTCCCCTGAAACTGCAACGGAGGGGCCTGCTCGATGCCCGGCTGGCTGATGACGGTCGCGGCATGCGTGACGGTCCCCGTGAGGGACAGGGCCGCGGTGTTCAATCCCAGGGGGATGTTGCCCGCGATGCGGATGTCGATGGGCGGGCCCTGGGGTTGTGTCATGACACTGACGTCCAGATCGGTCAGTTCCACCGTGCGCACCCCGTCCGGACGAAATTCGTCGATGACCGTGACGACACCTTCGGTCAGTGTCATTTCCTGGATCAGCATGATGAGCCCGAGGGGATTGCCGAGATCTGCGTCCCCTCCGGCCTGGCCCTGTCCAGGCGCCAGGAAGTTCCACTGGCCGGCCTGATTGCGCCGGATGGTGATCCGCGGGCGTTCGAGAAGCATGCTCTTGACGACGACCTGCATGCGCAGCAGCGGAGTGGAGCGGAGAATGATATCGAATCGCCTGGCGTTCAGGAACTCCTGGGACGTGCCCGTGTCCCGTATGATGACCTCCGACAGTTCCAAATGCGGTCGGGGGAAAAACTCGAGCCTCGCCTGGCCGACTTCGAGCTTTCGTCCGATGCCGGCTTCGATCTGTTGCAGGATCAGGTTCTTGAGGTGGTCGGGGTCCGACAGGATGGGATCTAGAACGATGAGCAGCCCGACAAGAAGGACCAGCGCTAGGCCTGCGAGAAACGTCCTCGGGCGAACGGTCACTCCTCCATACCTCGCTTCGTGTGAGCCGGCGGCTCGGTTGAGATTACTCGTACGTGGCGCCGCCGGAGACACCCCTCCAGTGGTTGCCTTCTAGTCGCTGAAGCGAAGGGTATCTGTATCAGCCGTGGCCAGTCAGCACGAGCATCTTACAAAAACATTCGGGAGGAAATCTAGGTCGTGGTCGTGAAACATGCTGCGACACCGTCGTGCCCACCGTATAATGCGTACCCGTGCAGACGCCCGAGCCCCGCATACCCGCCCGTTCACGCTGGGGCATCCTCCTCCTGCTGTTCCTGATCAGCGTGGTGACCTACCTCGACCGGGTGAACATTTCCGTCGCTGCGCGCCAGATGATGCCGGCGCTGGGCCTCACCGACGCGGAGATGGGACGGGTCTTTTCGGCGTTTGTCGTGGGCTATGCCCTGTGCCAGATTCCCGGCGGCTGGCTCGGCGATCGCTGGGGGTCCCGCCTTGTGCTCACGGCGGCGGTCGTCTGGTGGTCTGTGTGTACGGCGATGACCGCCGTGGCGGCCACCCTGCCGATCGCCGGCGTGCTTGGAATCGCCGGCTCATTGATCTGCGTGCGGTTTTTGATCGGGGTCGGCGAGGCTGCCGCGCTGCCGAATTTCAACCGGACCGTGGCCGATTGGTTGCAGCCGCACGAGCGCGGGTTGGGGATCGGTATCGCCATCGGCGGGATCGGGGTCGGCTCGGCGGTCGCGCCCCCGCTGACCGCCTGGATCATGGTCAACTACGGCTGGCAGACGGCGTTTTACGCCGCGGGAGGCATCGGGCTGCTTATCGCCGCCCTTTGGTATGGCTACGCGGTCGACCAACCCGCCGCGCAGGATCAGCCGGGTCCACGCGAGGCGGTCCCGTGGCGGCGATTTGCCCGGACGCCGACGGTCTGGTGGCTGGTCGCCAGTTACACGTGCCTGGGCTATGTGGCCTACATTTATATGTCGTGGTTCTACCTCTACCTGGTCAACGTGCGAGGATTCGGCCTGCTGCGCGGGGCCTGGTTTGCCTCGGCGCCGTTCGTCGCCATGGCGCTGTTGTGTCCCCTGGGTGGCTGGGTGACCGATCGGCTGGTCTCGGCTCGGGGCGTCGACCAGGGCCGTCAACTGGTCGGCGGCGCGGGCATGGGTCTGGCGGCGCTGGCGGTCGTGCTGGGAGCCTACAGCGACTCCCCGCATCTCGCGATTCTTCTGTTGTCGATGGGCGCGGGCTTTCTGTATTTCACGGTGGGGGCCTATTGGTCCTGCACGTCCGATTTATCCAAGACCCATGCGGGCACCCTGTCGGGTGTGATGAACACCGGCGCCAACCTCGGGGGCAGCCTCTCGCCGATGCTCACGCCCTGGCTGGCCGGGCAGATCGGCTGGGCGGGGGCGCTCGGTGTGGCCGCGCTGGTGGCGCTGGCCGGCGGATGCATGTGGATCAAGATCCGCCCCGGCCGCGGGTTGCGGTCCGATCACGAGGTTGGTACAGTGGCGCCATGACCATCAAGTTTCAGAAAAAGAACCCGCGCGCGGTTATCACGACCAAATTCGGCGACCTGCATATCCGGTTCTATCCGGATGACGCGCCCCGGCACGTGGAGAATTTTCTGAACCTGGCCAAAATGGGCTTTTACGACGGGACGACGTTCCACCGGGTGATTCCCGGGTTCATGATTCACGGGGGTGATCCGTTGAGCAAGAAGCCGGACCGGAGCCTGCACGGCACCGGTGAGCCCGGCTTTGCGCTCCCACCCGAGCCGAGCGACCGGCCGCACAAGCGCGGCGCCCTGTCCATGGCGAAGATGCCCAAGGAAAGCAACAGCACGCGCAACTTTGACGACAATGGCTCGCAATTTTTCATCTGCGTGGCGGACTCGAGCGGGTTGGACCGGCGCTACACGGTGTTCGGCGAAGTGTTTCGAGGCCTTGATGTTCTGGACAAGATCGTGGCCCTGCCCCGCGACGAACGGGACAACCCCCTCGATCCCCCCACCATGACGGTCACGGTGAAGGAATAACACGAGTCGTCCGGGCTGAATTCTCTTCAGGCAGCTCAAAAAGACCTTTCAACGAGGCCGCAGGGAGCTCGGCGACCGAGGCGTACGTCATTTGGTACGTCGCAGGGAGACGGGCGACCGAGAACGAAGTTGGAGGTCTTTTTCAGCGGCCTGCTAGAAGAACGCCATGCTGGCGTACGTGACCGTCGAATTGAACTGATCCGTGATGCCCCGGTCGTAGCGCAGGACCTGCCCCTTTCCTTCCCCGATCAGCTTCAGCAACGTATAAATAGCCGCGAAGCCGGAGATGCGGCGGCTGTCGCCCTCCTTGGCGATGAACTGGGCAAAGGCGTCCGCGTTGATGTCCTCCGCGTGCTTGAGCATCGCAAGGTCCTGCTGCATGCAGCGGTGAAACGAGAAGTCGGTGGGGGGCGAGGGATCGCCGTAGCGCATGCCGATATGGGCCAGTTCGGCGCTGGCGATGATGCAGGCCGGCCGTCCCGCCTGGGCCAGGGTGTCCCGCAGGGCCGCCAGGAACGTCTCCACGCGCTCGCGCAGCTCGCGCAACTCGGGATCGAAGAAGGTGGTCGGCGGAAAGGAGCAGAGAATCGGCACGAGGCTGATGGGATCGGTCTGTCCCGCAACATACTGAAGAAAGGGCAGCTGGAATTCGATGGAATGCTCGTTCTTGTGGGCGAGTTCCTCGTCCAGGCAGAACCCGGCGGAGGCCTGGAGCCGGTCGAAAATGGCCCGGTCGTTCTTGATGGTGCCCAAGGGGGTCTCGAAATCCTTTCCGGTCACGGCGAAACCATTCTGAAGCCCGGCGTGGCAGGTGCCCAGGACCACGAAGAGGTCCGGCGCCTGCGATTCCTGTAGTTCCTTGTAGGCCCAGGCATAGATGGGGCCCGCATCCTTGATTTCGTAATGGGGGGCGACCAGTCCCTTGATCGGCTGGCCCTTGTGCTCGGAGTCCTTTCGCTCGGGGCCTTCCTTGGAGGTGAAGTAGCCCTTCAGTTGCGTCCGCAGCTTGACCGGGTCCGCCTCGTAGCTCTTCCCCGCATAGACGGCGTTGCGGGCCGGCGCAGCCCGGTAGGCCGCCAGCGCGGCCTGGCGCGCCGCAGCCACGCGCTCCCCTTCCAGGAAAAGTTTGTCGTCGAGGTCTCCGACCAGGCGCTCCAGGCGGTCGGGCACGAGGAACTCGCCGAACTTTCTGAGGTACTCGGCGGCGATCTGCTCCAGCGAATGTTCGCCGTCGAAAAACTGGAGCAGGTAAAAATAGCTCAGCGGCACGATCAGTTTTTCCTGGCTCAACCCGCTGGGGTCCCATAAGAGGACGTATTGCTCCTCCCCTTCCTTCAGGGGGGAGTATTGGAGGTTTCTGAGGAGCGGACAGGGCCGCGCGGTCTGGACAAATTCGGTCATTGCGGTGGCTCCGTTCTCCCGCGTTGCAGGTGGAAGGCAATTAATGTGGCGATGGTGAGCCCGAGCAGCCACCAGGTCGCGCTACCGTATTTCGGCTGGGCGAATTCGATCAGATCGGTCAGCCGTCCGATCAGGAGCGACATGCGCGCCATCACGGTGTAGCCGAAGGCCGCCCCGAACGAAATCATCAGGAACACGATGCCCGTACGCGCCACCACCCGGCCTGGTCCCGTGTGCTCGACCGAGAAAAAGAAGTAAAACAGCACGGACACGACTCCGATCAGCAGCACGATCGAGTTGAGATTGCTGGCCGGGTTGGCGAGGCTCGCCGTAAAGCTCACGCTCCCATCGGCTCCAAGCAGCAGCAAGGGGCGGACCGTATCCTCGATCTGCTTCAGAATGTAGGAGGACACCACGCGCGGGATGGCCAGGCCCGACCCGACGCCGACGACGAAGGCGAAGGCAATGCGCGACATCCAGGCGGTCTTGGGCGCGTAGCGTGTCAGCATCAAGGCGCCGATCGTCAGGGGGATCAACAGCGACCAGTCGCCTTTCGCCCATTCACCCTGGGTGAAGCCAGGCTTCAGCATGGGTTCATAGATGAGCCGGACCAGGACCGTGTCATAGGCCTTGACGATCGCATACCCGACAGAGACCCCGACGTACAGGTGCTCCGCCAGCTTGAACAGGGGATTGTCCTGGTACAGGAAGGTCAGGATAAACAGCGTGAGCCCAGCCGCCACCCATGCCCCGAGAATCAATTCAAATGACATCGGTCCCTCAATTCCCTGCCGGCAAGACCTGTCCGCCGCCCTGTTTGGACCGGCGGAGCATGAAGTAAAACACGTTGCAGAGGATCACCAGGACGATGATGACCAGGTGCGTGACGGACTGGGCATCCATGCCGGCCACCGCCCGTCCCTTCCGGCCAAGCAGGACTTCGTATTCCGCCGCGCCCCGCAGTCCCCCGATCAGGCCGTTGATCTGCCCGCTGCGCAGCAAGGGATAGAGGCCCGGCGCGATGACGCCGGTGCAGCCCCCGCCCAGCTCGAACTTGTACTTGTCCTTGCCGAAGACATACCAGGTCTCGATGCCGGTGGTCCCGGCCGCCAGGCTGACGACGTACTGGACGTCCCGCAGGCTTTGCACATCCTTCAGGACCGGCAGCGACGCGGTCGGCTGGTTGTAATAATCGGTGGGGAAGGCGGTGCTGATGCTCTGGCCCATATTGATGATGACCGAGCTGCCGCCGGGGCTCCAGCCCAGGAACACATAGTCCTTGCCGTTCACCTTCCCCCGTTCCTGGGCGACGTGGGTGATGACTTCATTGGCCATGCCGGTGCCGGGCAGCCAGAGCGTCATGCCGATCACGCGCAGGTTCCGGTTGAACGCGTGGTGCAGCAGGGCCACGGCCTGGGGGTAGAGTTCGGGCTTGGAGGCCGGGTCGAAATCCAGCGAGAGCAGGAACACCGAGCCTTCGGGCATGCGCTCGATGTACTCATACACGCTGGTGACTTCCGGCGAGGTCTTGATGGCCAGGCCCATGGGAAACAGCAGCGGCACGAGGGTGCACAACCCGATGAGCAGGAAGATGACCCGACGATCGATCCGGAGCATGCGTTCGGCGAAAGTCATGCGGTCACTCCTTCCCTCCGCCGAGATAGGAGCGTTCCACGCCGAAGATGATCTTCAGCGAGAGGGCGATGGCGCCCAGGCTGATGCCGATCAGGATCGCGCGCCGGACCGACGCGTTCAGCACGTTGAGGATCCATTGCGTCACGTCGCCGCTCAGGGGGATCAGGTATTCGCCCAGCGGCACCCTGCCCATCATGACGATGATGGCGGCGATCAGCAGGACCGCGGCCTCCGGGCTGCGGGCCCGGAACGAGCGGTAGGCCGCCGACGCGATGAAAAAGGCCAGGATCGCGAACATGGTGCCCT
The DNA here is from genome assembly GCA_041563795.1 of Nitrospiraceae bacterium. Lineage (GTDB taxonomy): Bacteria > Nitrospirota > Nitrospiria > Nitrospirales > Nitrospiraceae > 2-02-FULL-62-14. The sequence goes on from JBFGRH010000045.1 coordinate 8,709, forward strand.
GGAGCGGGACCATCATGAAATTGTAGATCCAGCCGAACGACGTCGTCACGTTGTCGACCGTCTCTTTGCCGTTGTGCCAGAGGCCCACGACGATCGTGCCGATGATTCCGGCGTAGAGCACGAAGCTGTAGCCCCACCCCGGTTCCTTGCGCCGGATCTTGACGGCATGGAGATGGAACAGGCTGGTCACGCCGAGGACGAGGGCGAAGCCGCCGATGATCTGCAGCCACTTGGTGACCGACGTCAGCATCGCTTCCGAGGCCGGATGCGGCACGTAGTACTGCAGGGCGAACAGCACGCCGGTGACGAACGTGATCAGCAGCGGCAACTGGCGCCGGAAGAAATTCATTTCAGGTCCTTGAAGAGATCCAGCACGAGGGAAACATCGAGGCCCGTCATGACCGAGAGCGTGGCCAGGGCGGTCCCGATGCCGAGCATCCCGAGCACCACCGCCTTGCCGATGTCCTGCCCGCGGAGCGTGCCGACCTGGACCGGCTCGCGGGAGAGGTAGGCGCTGGCGGCGTACAGCTCCTCGCCGATCAGCGTGTAATCGCAGGTCGTGACGAAGAACGGCAGCTGGTGGTCCGAGTCGGTGCCGGCGATCTGGATGGCCCCGGTGCTGGCGCCGGTCTCGGTCAGCAGCAGGGATTCCGCGAAATAGGAGCCCATGAAGAAGTTGGCGGCCGGTTTTTTCCGCAGCATGATGCCGTCCACGGCGGCCGTGTAGCTGAACTGGTCGGTGGTGATGAAGAAGTTGGAATCCTCCTTGAAGACGTCCGGCTTGCCGGCCTCCAGGTACGACTGCTTCGTGATCTCCTGGCAGACGGCCATGACGATGGGATCGCGGTGCGGGACCATGAGTTCGGTCTCGTAGGCCGCCACCCGCTTGGCGACACGCCCCAGGATCACGGCCGCGGCGATGGTGGCCGGCTCGCTCATGTCCCCCGCCCCGGTCAGGTAGAGGATCGGTTTCCCCAGCTCCGTCGAACGGCCGATGGCCTCATCCACCGCGTCGAGCCCGGCAATCCGGCGGAGGAAGATCTCACGCTTCCGGGCGACCTGGATCGACCCGAAGACCCCCAGGCCGAACAGCACGACGATGGCCAGATTGTTGAGCTCGTTCCAGTTGAACCAGTTGGGTTGCGGGATCGCCTGCAGCGCGGGTGCCATCATGGACTCCTGGCCGCGCACGGCGCTGACCACCACGGTGTAGCGGGCCCCGTCCTTGACCCCGTTGCCGTTCCCTCTCCCCCGCTTGATGTCATACTGGTGGTGGGTCTTCGGCACGGACCGGTTCCACCAGGGGGTTCGCGCATCACGGACATAGTGGGAGTCGGATGGGAAATCCGCGACGACGGTCATCCCGGCCAGGCTCGTCGGGGTTTCTTTCTCAGGTCCCGCCTCGCCGACCATGATGAGGTAGCGCGTGCCGGACCCGTCATGCGGGGACGGGGCCCAGGTGACGGTCAGGCTGTTTCCGCCGTCGCTCGGCGTATCGACGACGCGGACTTCTCGCGGAGGAGCCAGGGGTTCGCCGGCCTGCGCCGCAAGCGGACCGAGCAGCAGGGTTATGAGCACGAGGTGGCTCGTCGCGTTCCTCATGATCCTTCGATGATCTCCACGTTGGCCCGCGGAACGATGGCCCGGGTCTTGTCGGGGAACGACACGTCCAGCACCCGGACGTGGCTTTCAGTCTCGATCTGCCGCAAGTCATGCGGAAGGGCCGCGACCTGCCCGATCCGGCCGAACAGGGGATCGCGGATGATGCGGACCTGGGCGCCGACCTGAATGCCGGCCGGTTCGTCCGTCTGGCGTGGTCCCGTCCGGGCATCGCCCTGGGCCGGGATGATGATTTCCGGGCGGATCACACCGGCCCGGATTTGTGTGGCACCCGAGACGGATGCGTGGCGGCCCGCGTATTTTGAGAGCAACGAGAAGGTCTTGGCTGCCATGGGAATCGTCCCGAATCCCTCGGTCAGGATCAACGTCATTCCGATCTTTTCCGTTCCGGTGATGGCCACGCCCAGATCATAGCCGAGGAGCGCGCGCAGGTCCTTGTCGTGAATCCCGCCGACCACGAGGGCGGCGACCCCGACGTCCTTGGCCTTGGCCAGCGTCGCGGCGCCCAGGAACGCCCCCCCGATCACGATTTTTCCCTTCATCGCCGGGGTGAGTTGATCAGGAGAGAGCGTCTGATCCGGAGCCGTGACGGCCATGGACAACTCCCCCCAGGTTTCACCCCCCACGCCGAAAATGCCCTGCACCAGCGTGCAGGCCGTTTCGATCGTCACACCCTGCCCCGCATGCACCTCCGAGACGGACCCCTCGACATAGGCCAGCAATTCCAGCGGACGGGGCGCTTCGCGGAACAGCACCTGGCCCGTCACGGTCGACACGTTGTCAATCGTGCCCTGGATGGGCGCCCGCACTTCCGTCTTGAACCATTTAATGAAGGGTTTGTTCTCAGCAAATACTTCGTCGTGCTGGACCTGGTCCCCTTCCTTCTTGACCAGAAATTCACGGACCTCGTCCGGGGCCACCCCCAGCATGTTGGCGACATTGATCGAGTGGACCTTGCCCGGCAACTCGGTCCGTGCCACCAGGGAGTCCGGTCGCACATGATCGCCGGCCTTCACCTTGACCGTGCCGGGAATCGGGAGCAGTCGGCGTTTATGGACGACCGTCCGTTCGGTGACCGTGAGTCCTGGCGTATACGCGTGTCCCATGTCAGAGTAGCCTGGATCGGAGTGAATTCACTTTGGGTACAGCCCTACGGCCTGATGCCACTTGGTGAGCGCCGCCACCCTGGTCTTAGCATCCGACGGCAACTGCAGCGGCCTGCCCCTGCCGTCCATCAGGAGCCCGACTGCTCC
>JBFGRH010000046.1:0-11525 GCA_041563795.1 Nitrospiraceae bacterium
CAGTTCCTTCCGGCCGTGATCCCGATCCTGCTCGTCTTCCATGTCCATGACGGCAAACACGCGGTCGGCCGCCGACAACGCCTGCTGCAGGATATTGTTCGCCCCGCCGAGCTTGCGCAGCGGCGTATAGGCCATGAACATCGCGGTCAGGAACGAAAAGAACTCGCCTGTGGTCATGGCGCCGTGAATGACGAGATAGCCGCCAGACCAGATGATCGCGGCCACCCCGAGGACGCCGATGACTTCCATGTGCGACGAGCCGAGCGACGACACCTGCAGCCCTTTCAAGAGCGTGCGCAGGAACGCCCGGTTGCTCTCCTGGAACCGCTGCCCTTCCGCCTCCTCACGGCCGAAAGCCTTCACGATGCGGATGCCGGAGAGCGTTTCCTGGAGCGCCGAGGCCATGTCGCCCATTCGTTCCTGCCCGGTCGTGGCCAGCCGGCGCAGCCGCTCTCCCATCCGGGAAATGATCAACACCGTCATCGGGATCACGAACACGGAGGCGGCGGCCAATCCCCAATGCCGATAAAACATCAAGCCCGTCAGGGTGAGAAACGTCAGGCCGTGCTGCAAAACATCCTTCAGGACACCCGCCACGGCGTTCCCCATGAGATTCACATCGTTGATCACGCGCGCCATCGAGCGCCCGGTGGTGTTCGAGTCGTGGTAGCCCACCGGCAGTCGCAGCAATTGCTGAAAGAGTTCCTGGCGGATGTCCGTGACCACCCGGAACCCCACGTAGTTCATCAGGTAGTTCTGTCCGTAGCTGAACGCCGCCTTGAGCGCGGCCACGCCCAGCAGCGCCACCGGGAGCAGGGCCAGGAGCATCTGATCCTTCCGGATGAACACGTCATCCAGGACCGGCTGCACCAGCCAGGCATAGGCGGCGGTCAAGGCGGCGACGAGGCCGGCGCACGCAAAGGCCGCGAACAGCCGGACGCGATAGCGCAGCATATACCGGAGCAACCTGAGCCACAGTTTCATGCGTGACACTCCGCCAGCACCACCTCGGCGGCGCGCCGGGAAGCGCCGGACGACCCGAGCGCCTCGCGCACTTTGCGCAGATCCGCCCGCATCCGATCCGCCGCCTGTCCGTCGGCCAGCAACCGGGAAATCTCCTCGCTCATGCGCTCGGGCGTGGCCTCCTGCTGGATCAGTTCCGGCACGATGGTCCGACCCGCGACGATATTCACCAGCCCGATCCATTGAATCCTGATCAGCCAGCGCGCCAGCCAGTAGGTCAGCCACGCCGTACGATAGGTCAGGACCATCGGGGTTCCGATGACGGCGGCCTGCAGCGTCGCCGTTCCCGACGCCACCAGCAGGACATCGCAAGCGGCCATGACTTCGCTGGCCTGGTTTGGCACGATTTGCACCGGCACGCCCCCTTCAGCCGACAGCGAGGCCAACAACTCGCCCGTGATCGACGCGGCTTGCGCCACGATGAACTGGGCGCCCGGATGCCGTTGCGCCAACTGCGCGGCGGCGCGGAGCATCATCGGAAAGAGCGCCCGCACTTCGCTTTCCCGGCTGCCCGGCAGGAGCCCGATCACCGGCGCGGCCGAATCCAGCTTGAACCGTTTCCGCAATTCATCCCGGTCGTACGACGGCGCCACCTCGTCCAGCAGCGGGTGCCCGACGAAGGTGCACCGCACGCCGGCCTGCCGGTACAGCGGTTCCTCAAACGGCAGGATCACGACCGCGTGATCCACGCGACGGCGGATGAGCCGCATGCGGACGGACGCCCAGGCCCAGACCTGCGGCGCGATGTAATAGACCACCCGATGTCCGACCCATTTCGCCACGCGGGCCAGGCGAAGATTGACGCCGGGATTATCGATGAAGACCACGGCATCCAGCGGCGTGCGGCGCAGGTACCCTGCAAGCGTGAACAAATTGTGCAGGCCGGCGCTGAGGTGGGCCAGGCCCAGCGACACCCCGATCGTGTCCACGCGTCTGATGCCGGGCAGCAACGCCACGCCCGCGGCCTGCATGCGGCCGCCTCCCACCCCGATCAATTCGACGTCGGGCCTGAGCGCCCGGATCGCGCCCGCGAGATTCGCTCCATGCAAATCCCCCGACGCTTCACCGGTCACGATGAAAATCCGTGGCATGGGCCTCCGCGGCATCCACCCTACGACGTCTGCGCACGTTGTCGATGCGCCTCGATCTCCTGCTGCACCCGATGGGCCAGCGCGAGCGCTGCTTCCCCGTCTTCGCCGGAGACGATCGGCGGCGTCCCGGTCCGCACGGCATGCAGAAAGGACTCCAGCTCCAGTTTCAACGGCTCCTCGTCCCCGCCGTGAACAAGCTCGGGTGCCTCATCGCCGACGGGCAGCCGCCGGAGGGTGGCTTGACGGGACTGGTAATCCAATGCCACGCAGGCGTCGCGCTGCACCACCGTCAACTCCCTCGCGCGGGTCGTCGCGACGCGGCTGGCCGTCAGGACGGCTACGCAACCGCTTTCAAAGGTGATCCAGGCATGCGCCACGTCGACCCGGTCCGAGACGACCGGATGACCGACCGCGCGGAGTTCCGTGACCGCCCCCGGTTGAAACGACAACACCATGTCCAGGTCGTGAATCATCAGGTCCAGCACGACATCCACGTCGGTGCTCCGGCCGGTGAAGGGACTCACGCGACGGCACTCGACCAGCAACGGCCGGCGGATGGATGGCCGCGCCTTGAGCATGACCGGATTGAACCGCTCGATGTGGCCGACCTGCAGGACGGCCTTGTGCGCGCGGGCCAGCGTGATCAACTCCCGCGCCTCCGCAGGGGTCGTCGTGATCGGCTTCTCCACCAGTACGTGGACGCCGGCCTCGAGGCATTGCCTGGCCACCGCATGGTGCGCCGAGGTCGGCGCGGCGATGCTGACGGCCTCCACCTGCCCGAGCAGCACGCCGACATCGTCGTAGACGGCGGCGCCCACCCGCTCGGCAACGTCCTTCGCGCGGCGGGCATCGGCATCCACGATCCCGACCAGCGTCGAGCCGGGCAGGCCCGCGTAGAGTCTCGCATGGTGCTGCCCGAGGTGCCCGACGCCGATCACGCCGGTCCGCAGCGACTTCACGGCTTCCGTCCGTCGGCCAGACCGACGACCGCGATGCCCGCCCGCTCCGCCTGATGGATCATCTCCTGCCGGTCGAGCAGCACGCTCCGGCCCGCCTCCACCGCCAGCGCCGTGGCCTTAACCGAGGCCATGACCTGGATCGTTTTCGGGCCGATGGCCGGCAGGTCGAACCGGAGGTCCTGTTGCGGCTTGCAGCGTTTGACCACCACTACGCCCTCGCCGGCCAGTTCGCCGCCCCGCTTGATCGCGAGATCCGTTCCCTCGACCGCCTCGACCGCGACGATGACGCGGTCTTTCACGACCACGCACTGCCCGATATCAAGCCGCCCGATTTCGCGCGCCACGTCCCATCCGTAGCGGATATCGTCCCATTCCTTCTTGGTGGGACGGCGCTTGGTGAGGGGGCTGTCCTCCACGAGGATGCCGTCGAGTCCGAACGTGGACTCCCGGATCGTGATGCCCTCTCCTTCCAGCTCGGCGGCAAATTCGCGGAGAATGGCGTCATCCTTGTAGGCCCGCAGCCGGCTCGCGATCGCCAGCGTCCGAAGGTCGGGGCGCACGGTCGTGAAGACGTGCGTCTTCTTGATCCCGCCCAACATGACCGCCTGCCGGACGCCGTCCTCCTTGAAGGCCTTGATCAGCTTGTTGAGCTGGCCGATCTTGATCCAGTGGATGCGCTCGACGTGCTTCTCCAGCTCGGGCTCCGTCTCGCCCATGTGGGCCACGGCCGTGACGGCGTAGCCCAGGCGCCTGGCGTTCTCGGCAAAAATGATCGGGAAGCGGCCGTTACCCGCGATCAATCCAATCTTTTCGCCGCGCCCCTCGCCAATGGGCTCGCCCATCCCGACGTGAGATTCGGCGTGGACGGATTTTTCGCGGGATCTTACGGTCACGCGCTACTCCTCGTCTTCCTGCTCGCGCCCGACCGATTTGCAGATGCCTCGCTTGGTCCCTTCCATGAACGCCAGCACGGTCAGGACGTCGTCGCTGTCCTTGAACTGCTCCCTGGCCAGCCTCACCGCCTCGGCCACGCGGTGCCCGGATCGGAAGAGCACCTCGTAGGCCCGCTTCAGCGTGGCAATGCGTTCGTGGGAGAAGCCGTGCCGGCGCAAGCCGACCGAATTCAACCCGTAGAGCTTGGCCCGGTATCCGCCGGCCGCCCGCATGAACGGCGGCACATCCTGGCCGACCGCGGAACAGCCCCCGATCATGCCATAGGCCCCGATGCGCACGTACTGGTGAATGCCCGCCAGTCCGCCGAGAATCGCGTGGTCGCCGACGGTGATGTGGCCCGCGAGGGTCGCGGCATTGGCCATGATGATGTGATTGCCCAGGTGGCAGTCATGCGCAATATGCGTATAGGCCATGAGGAAGTTCTGATGCCCGATCGTTGTCGATCCCCCGCCCTGCACCGTGGCGCGATTGACGGTGACGTACTCGCGGAAAATATTGTCGTGGCCGATGACGACTTTAGTCGGTTCGCCCTTGTACTGGAGATGCTGGGGCGGCGTCCCGATCGAGGCGTAGGGATAGAACTGGCAGCGCTCGCCGACTTCCGTCCAGCCCTCCATGTAGACGTGCGCCATCACACGCGTCCCGCGACCTAGCTTGACGTGTTCGCCGACGACCGAGTAGGGGCCGACCTCCACGTCATCGGCCAGTTCGGCCTTGGGATGGACAACTGCTGTTGGATGAATGTTCAAGAAATAGCCTCCGGTTAGATCAGTTAGGCCCGTTTGGCCCGTGAAGCCCGCTTACCGGCGCAACGAGCAGAACGGGCTCAACGCTTCTCCGCCTTTTCTTCCGTCACCATCGCGGTCAGTTCGGCCTCGCACGCCAGGTCGTCGCCCACGTAGGCCTTGCCCTGCATTTTCCAGAACGGCGGCCGCTTCTTCAGCACCTCGATCTCGAACCGGATCTGGTCGCCGGGCACCACCGGCTTCCTGAACTTGGCACTCTCCACGCCGGTCAGGTAGACCACGGGCCGGCTGCTGGCCGTAAACGACTTGAACGCCAGCACGCCCCCGACCTGCGCCATGGCTTCCAGGATCAGGACCCCGGGCATGACCGGCCGCCCGGGGAAATGCCCCTGGAAAAACGGCTCGTTAATCGTGACGTTCTTGATGCCGACAATCTTCCGGTCCGCCTCCATGTCGGTGATCCGGTCCACGAGCAGAAAAGGATACCGGTGGGGAAGCGTGTCCAGAATCGATCCGATGTCAAACCCTGCCATGCGCCTGTCTCTCCTTTGTGCCCGGTCCGGTTGCTACTTGTTTCGTCGGTCGAATTCCTTCACCACCTGATCGGTCAGGTTGACCGACGGGTGCGCATAGAGCACCACCTGAACCGTGGCCACCCCTCCCTCATCGATCACCGCCGCAAAGCCCCCCCGCTCCGCCACCGCCCGCACCGCCTCGTCTATCTTTTTTAGGAATTCGGCCGTGACCTGACTTTGCTTCTGCTGGATTTCCCCGTTAAAAGCCTGGATCCGGCGCTGGTAATTCTCAAACTTGGCGCGGAACTGCTCCTGCTTCTCCTGCTTCGCCGCCTCGCTCAGCCCGCCCTCCTGGGATTTGATCTGCTCCTCGAGCTTCTTCAGTTCCGCGTCGTCCACGGCAATGATGCGCTCGCGGCTGGCCTGAAACTCCTTGAGTGATTCCAACGCCCGCTTGCCCGCCTTGGTCTTTTCGACCACGGTCCGCTGCTGGATCACGCCCACCTTGAACGACTCCGCGGCTGCAGCCGGTCCCGCCTGACACACCAGTACCAGCCCGACCGCCAACAATCCGATCGCTTTTCCGGCTCTCATAAACCGCTCCTTTCCGAGCTTGCTAAGCCGCTCGCTCATTATCGCTGTATCGCGATCAATGCGAGCGGAGAAAACCCGACAGTGACTGTCATTTCAAAGCCGTCCTACAGGCCGCCCCGGTTCATTTCCTCGATGACCTTCGTCGTGATGTCTATGGAGGTGTCGTAATAGATGGTCGCGCTGCCCTTGCCCTTTTCGACGACCAGCGACAGCCCCATTTGCTGGGCCAGTTTCGTGACGACCTTCTCGATCTTCGCCCGAAACCCCTCCATCGTTTCCCGTTGTTTCTCCTGGACCTCGCGGTTCATCTGCTCGACTTTCTGCTGATACTCCATCATCCGCCGGCGAAACTGCTCCTCCCTGGCCTTCTTCGCGCTGGCGCTCAGCACGCTGGCCTGCTTCATGAAGTCCTCCTCCATGCGCCTGAGTTCTTTCTCATCCGATTCCACCAGCCCCCGGCGGCTCTTCGCGAACCCTTCCAGCGACTCGACCGCCTTCTTGCCGGCATTTGTTTCACCGAGGATTCGCTGCGGTTCCACCACCCCGATCGCCCCTCCGGACCGGCCGGTCGCTTGCGACCCCGCAGGGCCGGCGCACCCGACGGCCAGCAGCGTCACGCCCGTCGCAAGCAGCCACCCAGCATGATGCCAGCGGCGTCGCCCGGTCCCCTGTTTCACGATTCGCATGTGCATGCCACGTTCTCCTTTAGGAACTGCCGCGCTAGAACAACGAACCGACGGAAAATTCGAAGACGCCCTTGCGCTCCAGCGGGTTGGGATCAAGGTTGAAGCCGTAGGCCAGGCGCAACGGCCCGAACGGCGAAATCCAGCGGATCTCGACACCGGCCGCCTGCCGGAGTTTCGTCGAGAGCTTCTCATCCGCCCCGAACCCCTTGCCGTAATCGAAAAAGAGCACCCCGTTCAGCTTCGCCTCAGTCGAGATCGGGAAAATGAAGTCGTTATTGAAGATCAGCTGGCGTTCGGCGCCCACGAGCGTTCCGGTATTCGTCACGGGGCCCGCACGCCCGAACACAAAGCCGCGCATGGTATTGATGCCGCCGACGTAGAACAGCTCTGTCAGGGGTACGGGCCGCCCCTCCAGCCCTTCTGCGAGTCCAAAGCGCGCGCGGATCGAGTGGCGTGTGTCCCAGAAGAGCGGCGTGTACTTGATCGCATCCACTTGGACCTTGTAGAAGTTGTTCTTCCCACCCAGATAGCGCGAGCCATGATCGAACCCGATCGACGTCCTCAGACCTTTCCTTGGATCCAGGTAGTTGTCTCTCGAGTCCCTCACCAGGAAGGACCGGAATCCGATCGTCGACTGATTGCCCTGCTGATCCAGCACGAATTGCGGCGCATTTCCCAGCACGTTCGAAATCCTCAGGGATTCCGCGATGGGGGTGAAGACGCCGGAGGTATACTCGGAAAACCATCGCCCCACCGCGACACCGGCGCCGGCCTTGTCCTCCAGATAAGTCTGGAAATTGGTCCGGGTCGAAAACACATCGAGCTGCACCGACGTCAGCGAATCCTGGAAGTAGGGCTCACGGAAGGTAATCAAGCCCAGGCTGCGCCGCTGCCCCAACTGGCCGCGGATCTTCGCCAGATGCCCGCGTCCGCCCAGGTTGCCCTCCGTGATGTCCGCCACCGTCGTCAACCCATCCAGGGTGCTGAACCCGCCGCCGATGCTGAACATGCCCGTGTTCTTTTCCTTCACCTTGACGTTCAGGTCCACCTTGTCCGTCTCGACCTGATGGGGCAGGATCTCGACCGTCTCGAAAAAGTTGAGGTTGTTGAGCCGTTGGAAACTGCGTTCCATCGACACCGTGTCGATGACTTCCTGTTCGTTGATGCGGACCTCACGGCGGATCACGTTGTCGCGGGTCTTGTCATTGCCCGAGATGTTGATCTTCCGGACCCGGATCAACTCGCCTTCCTTGATATTGAAGATCACCGCCGCCGTCTTGGCCTTTTCGTCCTTCGGCATCGTATAGTCCGCCTCCGCGAAGGCATAGCCTTTCGTGCCGTACAAATCCTTGATGCGTTTCACCTCGTCGAAGATTTTCGTGATCGACACGGTCTCGCCGGCCGCCAGCTTGGCCCCGGCCCGGAACTCCTCCTCTTCGAACAGCGTATTGCCGCGATAGCCGACCTCGGACACGGTGAAGGGATCGCCCTCGATCACCGTAAAGGTCACGGTGAACCATTTCTTGTCCTCGTTCAGCTCGACCACCGGTGCGCTCACCTGCGCGTTCAGGTACCCCTTGTTGAAGTAGTTGCCGCGAATCCGCTCGGCGTCGTTGGCCAGCTCGTCGCGCTTCAAGAGGCCGGCGTCGCTGAACACGGAGGGCAGCTGCAGTTGCGTGACGAGGCCGTACCAGGGGATCCATTCGCGCGTCGCGAGATTCTTGAACATTTCCTTCTTCTTGAATACCGTCATCCCCTCGAAATTCACCGTCTTGATCTTGGCCCGCTCGCCCTCCTTGACGAACAACGTCAGACGCTTCCGGTCTTCTTCGACAGACTGGATGATCGGCACCACCTGGACGTTGTAGTAGCCGTCCTCCTGATAGGCCTGGCGCACGCGTTCCGCGCTCTCCTTGGCCTGCTGCTGATCGAGAAACGAATTGTTTCGGATCGTGATTTTTTCCTTGAGCTTGTCGTCGCTGAGGTTCTCGTTCCCGTCGAACACGATCTCCGTGATGAACGGCTTCTCCTGGACCACGAACGTGACCGCGATCCCACCGGCCACCGGTTCCGCCTCGATCCGCACATCTTCGTAAAAGCCCATCTCGTAGATGAGCCGGATCTGGGTGCGGATGGCTTCGCCCGTATACCGATCACCGACCTTGAGCGTGAGCCGGCCTCGAACGGCTGACTCCTCGATCCGTTTGACACCACGGATCTGGATGGACTTCACCAACTGTTCGCCGTCCTGGGCCTGCGCCAACCCCAGCGAGGCGATCAGCAGTGCGAGCGCCAGACTCACAATGCGGAGAGGCGAGCCCCCGATCGAAATCGTCACCGCAGCCTTTCCGTTCAAGGCCGCTGACCACGGAGCGCGGAGATCGCACGTGACCACTCAGGAGCCGTTGGGCAGGCACAGACATCGCCCCGGCCGATAAGGACTGCGCACATGAACATCGTTCCCGTGTCCCGACCAGAAGGAGCTTGTGCGTTCTGCACATGACCGCCCCTAAGATCTCCAAGGTTTTGAAAAATCTGAGGAATTATACGGGTAGATTTGATTTAAGTAAAGCGGTTTCCGACTCATTTGCAACCATTTCCCGCCTCTTCCGTCACCTTGGCCCCTCGATGAACTCGGGGTCAATCCTGAGCAAGCCCCGCCTGGACGGGCAGGGCAGTCGTCGGATTGACTTTCTTTCAACCCATCCCCTAGTATCCGATGCATGTCCTCCGCTCTCGTCCGGAAAGCTGTCATCCCGGCCGCAGGCATGGGTACACGCTTTCTGCCCGCCACCAAGGCCTCTCCCAAGGAAATGCTGCCGCTGGTGGACAAACCGCTGATCCAGTATGCGGTGGAGGAGGCCGTCGCCTCAGGCATTGAGGACATCATCATCATCACCGGGCGCGGCAAGCGGGCGATCGAGGACCATTTCGACCGGTCCTTCGAGCTGGAGGAGAACCTCAAAGGCAACGGCAAGTCGCAACTGCTCAAGGACATCCGCCAGATCTCCCGCTTGGCCAACTTTTGCTACGTCCGGCAGGCGGAAGCGCTGGGCCTGGGACATGCCGTCCTCTGCGCCCAGCATCTGATCGGGGACGAGCCCTTCGCCGTCATTCTCGGGGACGAGGTGATCGATGCGAAGACGCCGGCGCTGGCCCAGCTCATCGGCATGTTTGACAGGGGCAACGGCGCGGTGCTGGGCGTCCAGAAAGTGCGCCGGGACGAGGTGAGCCACTACGGGATCGTCGAGACCGAGCGCATTGCGGACGGCCTCCACCGCATCATCGATCTCGTGGAAAAACCGGCGCCGGCCCAGGCCCCGTCCCGCTTCGCCGTCATCGGCCGTTACGTCCTGTCGCCGGACATTTTCCCCATCCTTCAACGGACGACCCCGGGCAAGAATCGCGAAATTCAACTGACGGATGCCCTCCGGCAACTGGCACGGGAAGCGCCGAGCTACGCGAAGGAAATCATCGGACAGCGGTACGACGCGGGGGACAAACTGGGCTTTCTCCAGGCCACCGTCGAATTCGCGCTGAAAAACCCGACGCTGGGACGGTCGTTTGCCACCTACCTCAAGCAGGTGGCCAGACGATAGCCCCGATCGCCATCACGCATGATGGCAGGACCGCAACACGAGGCTTGAACTGATGTCAGCCGAACAGAACGAACCAGAAACACCATCGCCGCAGGCGGAGATTCCGGAGCAGCTCCCACTCCTGCCGGTGCGGGACATCGTCGTGTTCCCCTACATGGTGCTGCCGCTCTTCGTCGGCCGCGAGATGTCCATCAAGGCGATCGAGGCGGCCCTGGCGGGCAACCGGATGATCTTCCTCGCCACGCAGAAGGCACTTGACGTGGAGAACCCCTCTCCGGACGACATCCACTCCATCGGCACGGTGGGCATCATCATGCGCATGCTCAAGCTGCCGGACGAACGCATCAAGATCCTCGTCCAGGGCCTCGCCAAGGCCAGGGCCGTCGAGTACATCCAGACCGAGCCCTACTACTCCGTCCGCATCGCCAAGATCCTGGACGCCAAGGCCGCGCCCTCCCCGCTCGAATCCGAGGCGGTCATGCGGACGGTCAAGGAGCAGCTCGAGCGCATCGTCAGCCTGGGCAAGGTCCTGATGCCGGACGTCATGGTCGTCATCGAGAACCTCGACGACCCGGGCCGGCTGGCCGACATGATCGTCTCCAACCTCGGCCTCAAGGTGGAAGTCACGCAGGGCGTGCTGGAAATCGAGCACCCGCTCGTCCGGCTCAAGCGGGTCAGCGAGATCCTGGCCAAGGAAATCGACGTCCTCTCGATGCAGCAGAAGATCCAGCAGCAGGCCAAGGGCGAGATGGACAAGACGCAGCGCGAATACTTCCTGCGCGAGCAGCTCAAGGCCATCCAGAAGGAACTGGGCGAGCTGGACGAACGGGCCGAGGAGGCCGCCGAGTTCCGCAAGCGCATCAAGGACGCCAAGATGCCCGAGAAGGTGTCCAAGGAATGCGAGAAGCAGCTCAAACGCCTGGAAAAAATGCACCCGGACACGGCCGAGTCCGCCACCGTCCGGACCTACCTCGAGTGGATGGTGGATCTCCCCTGGAGCAAGCGCTCCAAGGACAGTCTCGACATCAAGGCGGCGGCCAAGGTGCTCGACGAAGACCACTATGATCTTGAAAAGGTCAAGGAGCGCATCCTCGAATATCTCGCGGTCCGCAAGCTTAAGGAGAAGATGAAGGGCCCCATCCTCTGTTTCGTCGGACCGCCGGGCGTCGGCAAGACCTCGCTGGGCAAGTCCATCGCGCGCGCGCTGGGACGGGAATTTGTCCGGATCAGCCTCGGCGGCGTCCGCGATGAAGCCGAGATCCGCGGCCACCGCCGCACCTACATCGGCTCGCTTCCCGGGCGCGTCATCCAGAGCCTCAAGAAGGCCGGCACCCGCAACCCCCTGTTCCTGCTCGACG
>JBFGRH010000047.1:0-11380 GCA_041563795.1 Nitrospiraceae bacterium
CAGAAGTTCTGCTCGACGGTCGCGATGACGCTCAGGACCCGGTCAAGGAACACGTGCTCTTCGATCTTGGCATTATTCCGGGCGACCTGGATGAATGTGCGGTTGATGTCGGTCCCGAAGTTGCGCAGGAGCGGCTGTGTGAGCGTAAAGGCCAGGCCGCCGGAATAGGCGGGGTTGAAGAGAAATCCGGAGGCCACGTTCTGGTTTATATTGGACCGCGAAGGGCTGTAATTGAGGTCGTAGTTCGCGCCGCTCATGAGGTTCTGGGTCATGTCGAGCGTCAGCGAGGTATTCCGCTGGTCGAACGTCTGAATGCCGCTCAGGGCCTGGCCAGTGCCGCCGAAGACGGGGCGGTTCAGTGGCTGGACGGCACGGTTGTACTGGCCGTTGAGACTGAGGGTCGGGTCAAACTTGGCCTGTTCGCCGATGATGTCCGCCACCCGGCTCTCCTTGGTTCTGCGACTGATGGAGATGTCGAGGTTGGCTTCCAGCGAGCGCAGGACGGCGTCGATCAGGGCGATCGAATCGCGCCGTTCCTGGGGCTGTGTCGTCTGCTGGGGCTCGCTGGACGCTTCGCCCGGCCCGAAAATCAGCCCGCCCGCGAGCAGGCCCGCGAACAGGATTGTCACGAAGATACGCGGTCGTTTCGGTTGTTGTCCCATAGTCTGTTCCTTGCAGAATTGTGAGGTTCGAGTCATACTATACAAACCTATGTTGGACACTGTCACGCAGAAGCTGAAAATTAGACCGATGCCCTGGCGTCTCGGGTGGCTGCCTTTGGCCCTGCTGGTTGTCCTGGCCTGCGGTGAGCCGGTCTGGGCGCAGAGCGTCTCGGGCGTCAGGGGATTCAGCGGCGGGACGGGCGCCCTCTTCGGTTTGACCGGTCCGGGGAATCTCTACGTCGATAATCAGGGCAACCAGGGCTACATCTACAATTTCGGCAATAACTTCGAATCGTTCAACTTTCGTCTCGCGAGCGGGCAGGCCAACATCGGCGCGATGATGACGCTGGGCCCGCAGTTGACCGTCGGGCTGATCCAGGGCGCCAACCAGGTGGGGTCGTCCCTGGGGTTTCCTCCCGTGCCCCGGCTGACGGCGCCGCTGCCGGTGATCCAATCCTCCATCCTAGACGACTTCCAGCCCCTCATCGATCTTCCCTAGCAGCGGATGTTGAAAAAGCCCTCCGGCTGCGTTCTCGCTCGCTCAGTTCCTCAACGTACCTAGAAACAGTACGCCTCGGAACTTCGCTTCGCTGCGGCCTTGCCGGAAGGGCATTTTGAACATCCGCGGGAACACGTGAGACGTGTTTTACGGTGCGTTGGCGAGCTGCCAGGCCAGTGCCAGCACGAACCGCGCGGTGGATTCCAGGATCTCCGGCTTCACCTTGTCCGCCGTGTCGGTCGGCTGGTGAAAATCCGGATGCGGGCCGCCGCTGACGACGGTGGCCGTCGGGACGCCGGCTTCCTTGAACGGGACATGGTCGCCGCCCGGAAAGTATCCGTACAGATCCAGCTTCTCCGCACGTCCGGCGGCCTTGCCGGCTTGCATGGCCGTCTTCCTGGACAGGTCGCTCAAGCCGACGGTGAGCCGGCCGTTGCCGACCCCCGCATGGTCGATGTTGATCATGGCCCTGGTGGCCTGCAGGGGGCGGACCGGTTGGCGCACGTAGAACCGGGAGCCCAGCAGACCCCATTCCTCCCCGCTGAACGAGAGGAAAAGAATCGAACGTTTCGGCTTCATCTTCGACAAGGCCCGCGCGACTTCCAGCAGGACGGCGGTGCCCGACGCATTGTCGTCCGCGCCCGGGAACAGCAGGCCTCCCTGGTTGCCGAAGTGGTCGCGGTGCGCGCCGATCACGATCGTGTCCTCCCCGCGTTTCGGATCGTGGCCCGGAATCATCGCCATGAAATTGTAGAGCGCCGCCGGCGTCTGCCAGCTGGCCCACGAGATCCGCGCCGTGATCCCGGTGTCGCGTGAGAGGCTCTTGGGCTCCCGGTTGAGTTGGGACTGGAGATCCCTCAGGGATTGTCCCTTCGCCGAGAGAATCGCCTCGGCCAGTGCCGTGCTGATCCAGGCGCCCGCCAGGCGGCGGTCTTGCGTTGCGAGGCTGTAGGAGCCCATCGGTGCCCCGCCCAGCCCCCGGCGCGCCTCATAGGCGCTGAGGATCGGTCCCGTGGCGACCAGGAATGCATCCGCGCCCTTTTCCTGCGCCACGCGTTCCTTGTCGGCCTGGGACACGTGCCTGGAATAATGGTCCGGCTTCCCCCGCAGCATCAGGACGATGCGGTGCTGGACATTCACGCCGGCGTAGTCATCCAGGCCGTGCTCCGGGTCGGAAATCCCGTAGCCGACGAAGATCACCGGCGCGTTCACCTTGATGGCAGAGGAGTCCAGGATCGGCAGGTACTCCGGTCCAGGGCGGGCAGGGATCGGCGTCCCATCTGAGAGCAACTCCAACAAAGGGCTGTTCTGGATTCGCGTCACCAGGAGCGGGTCCGCCATGGCCCATTCCCGGACGACCGGGTTGAGCGACTTGTGGGCGCCGATGGCGGGCCGGAGGCCGAGCGATTGGAAGCGGTCAGCGACCCACAGACCGGATCGGAGATCGTTCTGTGTGCCGGCCTGCCGCCCGTTAAACTCCGCGCTGCTGAGGCGCGCGACGTCTTTGAGCATCCGGGCTCCCGACACGCCTGCGAGCGCGCGGGCGAGCGGATCCGGCCGGTCGACCGGCGCCGCGACGGACGCGGCGGTGAGGGCCGACCAGCAGAGCACGGCCGACACGATCCTGGTTCCATGGGACGCCAGCGTGCGCACGCCAAAGTGTTGCATCGGTTATTGGTGAAGTCAATCGCCCTCTGTTATATTGCACGCGATGATCCGGAAGGATTTTTACGAGACGCTGGGGGTGGCGCGTGACTGCTCCGACGAGGACCTCAAGAAGGCCTACCGGAAGCTCGTGCGGCAGTACCATCCGGACCGGAACCCGGACAACAAGACGGCCGAGGAGAAAATCCGTGAGATCAACGCCGCCTACGAGGTGGTCGGCGACCCGGAGAAGCGGCGGGCCTATGACCGCCTGCGGTTCGGCGACGAAGTGCGCGACGAGGCGCCGGACCCGAACGTCATCCTCGAACAGATGGAGCAGAAGTTGTTCGACGAGGGCCGCAAGGAGTTGTTCGCCCAGCTCATCACGGATACGAAGCGGATCAAGGCCGAACTGGCCGTCGTGCGCGAGCGGACCGTGGCCGCGCAGGGCTACGATACGTTCAAGCATGCCATCGTGATCGAGCGCGGGGCGGAAATCCTTCCCGAATTCACGACGGCCGAGATGGACGAACGCCGGGACCGCATCCTGGACGTGGCCGTGCAGATGATGGCGTCGCAGGGGGTCATCAAGAAGGACGATGCATCCGCCCTCAATGCGCTGCGGCAGCGGTTCAAGGAGACGTATCAGCAGGGCCGGATCGGAGGATTCGGATCCGCGCTGGAACTGTTATACGTGAGGAGATAGGGGTAGAGGGATAACGGGGTAGAGGGGTGGCAGGTGCCTGTGATCCCTATACCCCTCTATCCCTGTCCTGCGAGCGGTCCCGCCACGAATGTTCCCCCGCGCATCACCCCGACAATCCGCTCCCGGTCCTGCAGCAGCGCGATTCGCTTGAGCGGGTTGCCCCGGACCAGCACCAGGTCGGCCAACTTCCCCCGTTCGATCGTGCCCACCCGGTCGGCGATGCCGATGAGGGCGGCGGCCGCCGAGGTCGAGGCGATGATCGCTTCCATTGGCGTCATGCCCAGCGCCACCATCCGTTCCAGTTCCTGCGCGTTCTCGCCATGGTAGTTGAACGGTGTGCCGGCGTCTGTGCCCATGGCGATGCCGACCCCGGCACGACGCGCCAGCTTGAAGCTGCTCTTGTGGCGGACCACCATGGCCGTGGCCTTGGCCACGGCCGACTCGGGTACCCCGCCGGCCAGGCCGCAGCCGGCCGTCGTGGCGAGCGCCGACAAGGTCGGCACCATCACGGTGCCGTGAGCCGTCATCAGCGCGGCCGCCTCCTCGTCCATCAGCGTGCCATGCTCGATCGAGTGGGCGCCGGCCCGGATCGCGTTTTTCATACCTTGCGCGCTGTGCGCTTGGGCCGCGACGCGGCGCCCGGCCCGGCGCGCGGCGGTCATGCCCGCCGCGAGCTCCTCGGGCGTCATCTGCGCGCTGTCCGGCGAGGTGCCCGGCGTCAGCACGCCGCCCGAGGCGATGAACTTGACAACGTCGGCGCCGGCTTCCACCTGTGCCTGAACGGCGGCCACCACGGCAGCCGGCCCCTCCGCCTCCTGGCCGATGAAATGGGCATGCCCGCCCGGCATGCAGATCACCCGGCCGGCCGCCGCGATCCGGGGGCCGGGCAGCAGCCCGGACTCGATGGCCTGTTTTAATTGAAAGATCGAATGGTCCCGGGCGCCCACGTCTCGCACGGTGGTGAATCCCGCCTCGAGCGTCTGCCGGGCGTAGCGTACAGCCTTGAGCAGGGTCAGCGTCGGATCGTCCTGCTGGACGGTCTGAACCACGTCAGGTTCGCCGCCCAGGCAGAGATGGACATGGCAATCCATCAGCCCCGGCAGCAGCGTCAGCCCGCGTCCATCAATGCGGATCGCACCGCGAGGGCTCGCCACGCGCCTGGCATCGCCCACGGCGGCGATGCGGTCACCCTTGATCAGGACGGTCGCGCGGGGCAGTGTCCGGCCGAGGCCGTCCACCACGCGGACGTTGCGAATAACCCGGACCGTCATTGGTCGCTGACCGGGATGGTCACGATGATACCGCCCATCACGTCGTTGAGCTTGTAGTCCTTCTTGGGGCTGTTGATGTGTGTGTTGTGGCAGTTGATGCAGGTTTCAGAGACGGCCCGGTCCGCGTAGACGGCCTGGAAAAACCGGTCCCGCCCGATGCGGACAAATCCCTTGAACGGTTTGTCAGGATTCTTGACGACGGATTCCAGCCCCTGGCGTTCAAAATCTGTCAACGGCGCGTTCCAGACATAAATGGGTGTCAGGCTGGCCAGTCGGTACTTGATGCCGAGGCCCGTTTCAGCAACGAGCCGGCCTCCGTCCATGACCATCTGCGCGGGCAGGGGCAGGGCCTTCTGCTGCTTCCAATGTTCCTCGGCGTGGATGCCCTTTTCCTGCAGGGGATCCACGACATTGGTGGTGTACACGGTGCGCTGCGCCTCGATGACCGCATGCAGGTAGTCGGCCACGGTATCCGGCGTCAGCATCACAGGCTTCTCGCGGCCTTCCATCCATTCGTGCAGACCCCAATAGGACAGGCCGGCGATCAGGCCGACCACCAGGCAGGCGGATCCCCATACCAACATCGATTTCATCACCGCCGTCCTCCCTTCGAGGTCATGGCAAGAAGAAGATTTGCCAGTATACCCAACCGGTCTGATTCATGCTACTGGCGGGCACCTCGCCCTGCGCCAGCTCGGACAAACCTGACCAGGCGTGGCACGCGATACGCGCCGGGAAGATCGGAGCTTCCTGAAGGCACCGTACCACTCCGTCCGCACGTGATCGAGGCGGGCGGTACAAGCGGAGCTTGGTGTGATGCTATACTGCGCCGGCTTGGAAACGGATCCTTCCTATACGCTTCCCACTCAACCGGAACCGGCGCCCGGATCCCCGGTTCCTTCGGCGTCTCGTTTCTCGCCGGTTGTGACGGTGCTTGCCGCGCTGCTCCTGGCGGGCGGCATCCTGTTTCTCGCCAATGTCATCTTTTCGATTCCCCGTCTCGATCGGGTGGAGGACAAGGATCGCGCGCTGGCCCTGATCGTGACCCGCACGATGGACCTGGAATATGCCCTCGTCCAGGCGCAGCCCTGGGAGCGTCTGTTCTACGAGGCGACGACCGGCTATGCGGACGAGCTGGCCGAATCGGTCGCCTGGTACCAAGAACTGGCTGATGTGTCCAATGAGCCGCTGACGCTCGTGTACCTGTCCGTCCTGGAGGGGGAAGCCGGGCGCCTGGAGCTGGTCCGGGACGAGATCAAGGGATGGGATCGGTTGCCGGACCCGTTTCCCGTCTATGCCCGCTTGCTGCAGGCGGCCTATCTGGATCAGGGGCCGATCGGAGAATATGAGGGGAACGCCCTGCACGACGAGTTGGAACGTGAAGTCCCCGACGGGTGGTTTGGCGACCGGCTGGCGATCAGCCTGGCCACCCGGGCCGGTGATGCAGCCTGGCTGACGGAGGCACAGGATAATCTCGCAGCCCGGGGCGAAGCCCTGCTCTGGCGGGCGCGCGTGATGCTGACGATTGATCTGGGCCTCATTTTGCTCGCCATCGCCTTCGCGAGGACCCTGCTCGGAGAGGCGCGGCAGGGCAGGGCTGCGCTGGTGGTCGCCGGCGCCGTCGTGCCGCCGCCCTGGCCCGCCTCGGTGGGGGCCGCCGTGCTGCTCAGGGGCGGGGCCCTGTGGATTTCGCTGTTGATCGCCGTGATGGCATTCGGGGATGAATCGGTTCGCGTGCTGGCGATCCCGTTGACCTACCTCCCGCTGCTGCTGCTGGCCCGCCGGCACCTGCTCGAGCCCTCCGGGCTGGGGTTCCGCGACGGGCTCGGGCTTGTGCCGTGGCCCTCCGGCTGGGGACGGAGCTGGCGGCTGATGGCCATCGTGGCGGCGGCTGGGTTGCTGGGCGAGTGGATGATCACCCTGGTGGCCGAGCCCTCGGGCTTCTCCAGCCACTGGACGGAAGGGTTCGACGAGGCGATGATCTGGGGCGAACCGGCGCAGCTGGCGTCCACCCTGGTCGAAACGATCGTCTTCGCGCCGGTCTTCGAGGAGATCGTCTTCCGCGGGCTGTTTTTCGCCACGCTCCGGCGCCGGTTCGGGTTTGTGGTCTCCGCCTTGATCAGCGCGATCGTATTTGCCGTGGCGCACGGGTACGGGCTCATGGGATTCGCCAGCGTGCTCTGGAGCGGCATGCTCTGGGCCTGGGTCTACGAGCGGAGCGGCAGTGTCCTGCCGGGCATCCTGGCGCACATGCTGAACAATGCGGTGGTGTGCCTGGCCATTATTCTGTTCTTACGGTAGCGAGGGGACTGGCTCCGCAGTCTGCGGCGGTGCCTGTCCCGCTGAAAAGAAACGGGGACAGGCACCAGGAAGCAGGGCGCCTGTCCCCATCGGAAGCGATGCGGGTCGAATCAGTTGCCGGCGTGCGGGGCAAGCAGGAGGTTCAGCGCCACCAGCATGTCGGCCGGCGTCGTCTGGTCCGTGCGGACCAGCGTTGTGTAGTGGGCCTGGGTGAGCGCGAAGAACTCGTCCTGCCTGGCCGGCACCACGCCCATCAGCGTGCCCAGCGAGGCCAGGTATTCCCCGCGGCCCATCGCCATATCCTGCTTGAGATTGTCGAAGTTCAGATCCGCAAAGGCGTTCACTTCCTGGCCTTTCTTCACCAGGCCGCCATCGAACCAGGACTTGCCGGACGTCGTGCCGGTGATGTTCGAGGTCGTGTCGGTCGTCTGCTTGGTCGTCCCCTTGAACGTGCAGGCCGGCACGATCAGCGCCAGCATCAGCAGCGGGATGAGACGGGTCACCGGGCGTGCAGGACTGTTCATGGGAGATCCTCCAGGTTAGAACCACCAGGATGCTGCTGGAAAGCTAGCAGTCAGATATCAAGGTGTCAAGCTAGGCGATAAAGGCGAGGATCACGGCGCCGGCAGCCAGCACCGTCAGGCTGCCCAGGATGATCCACCGGATCAGGAAGAGCTTGGTGAGCAAGGGGGCGGTCGCCAGGGCAAGCCCCCTGGAGAGCAGCCAGGCTCTTACTTCGGCAAACCGGATGACGGTCACCCCGCGCCGTTCGCAATCGGTCAGGAATTCGTCGAAGAGCACCTTGCAGACCCGGGAGGAGATCAGGCGCACGACCAGGTTGGGGAGGGGAATCCGGCCGACGGTCAGGGCCACGATCCGGTCCGCGAACTCGCGCGTTCGGGAGGACAGGTCGTCACGGGAAAACGGGGGGAACGACGAGTCATCCTGCGCGCCGGCCTTGCGTTCGAGCCAGGTGCGGCACTCGCGTTCGAAGGCGGCCACGAGGGTGATCACCGAGGCAAGCAGTCCGGCGGCGGCGCCCGCCCAGAATCCGACGAGGGCGTAGACGGCGCCGAGCGTCCAGCCGCCCAGCAACGCCCACGGACCGTCGCCCAGGGTCCGCACGTAGAACCAGGCGGCGAGGGCCAGCGTAAGGCACCCGATGCCTGCGTGGAGGGCGATGGACCAGGCAGTCGCGCGGAACAGCTCCCGCGCTGCCCGGAAGCCCCACACCCGAACCGGCACATGAGACTCGTGATCGTTCATTTGAAAACCCGGTCTTCGCCCCCAACTCGGTGCAACCGGATGCACTGCCTGTTATGATAGAGCCTCGTCGGCACGTCAAGGGGAAGATGATGGCCGCAGCGCAGGAATGGGTGGAAGTCAACCTTGACTCTTCAGTGGACGCGGGGGATCTCCTCGGCCGTCTCAACGATCCATCGGTGGCGGGCGCCTGGCAGGACAAGGGCACGGCGCGTTTCTACTGGCCTGCGAGCCAATGGGGCCCGGACGCATTGGAACGACTGAAGCAGGCCCTGCGGCAAATGGGCGAGGAGCAGGCGGGCGAGACGATCAGGGTTACGCCCGTTCCGGTTCAGGATTGGAACAAACAGTGGGCGGGGTCGGTGACGCCGATCCGGATCGGCCGGCGCCTCGTGATCCGCCCCAGCTGGGCGCACGTCGAAGTGGCGGCGGGCGATGTCGAGTTGATCCTCGATCCCAAGCAGGCCTTTGGGACCGGGCACCATGCCACGACGGCATTGCTGCTCGAACGGCTGGAGGAGTTGATTCATGGCGGCGAGTTCGTGCTGGATGTCGGCACCGGCAGCGGCATCCTGGCGATGGCGGCCATCCGGCTGGGCGCAGGATCCGCGCTGGGGATCGACAACGATCCGGTGGCGATCGAGTGCGCGCGGGAGTATGCCTCCGTCAATCGGTTCGGGTTCGAGCTTGGTTTGCGGGTCGCCACCTTGGATCAAATAGGGGCGGTGCCCGTCGACCTGATCCTGGCGAATCTGGATCGCACGACCCTGTTAACATCTGCCCGTTCCTTCGAGCCGTTTCTCGAGCAGGGCGCACGACTGCTCCTGTCGGGCATCCTGCCGGACGACAAACCGGACATCGCAGCGGCCTTTGCCGGCGCCGGCGGTTCGGTGGCCGGATCGTGGGAACGCGACGGCTGGCTGGCACTGGAGGTCTTCAAGCCTGATTCGTGCGAGGGAGGAGCATGACAAGCCACGCGAAGCATCCATACCTGCATCAGATCAGTGTCTCAAACGGCGGGGTTCCGAAACTGGCCGTCCCGCAGGCCCGTATCGCGAAAGAGGGGGTTGAAGGGGATCGGCATCGGAGTCCCCAGATCCATGGCGGGCCGGAGCGGGCGGTCTGTCTCTATTCGCTGGAGGTCATTGTGGCGCTGCGCGCAGAGGGACATTCCATTGCGCCGGGATCGGCGGGGGAAAATTTCACGCTCTCGGGCGTGGACTGGCAGGCGATCAATCCGGGAACGAAGCTGCGCGTGGGGGATCAGGTGCGCCTGGAGATTCTCAGCTATACGTCGCCCTGCCTGCATAACGCCTGCTGGTTCAAGGACGAGGACTTTTCCCGCATCTCCCAGAAAAAGCATCCCGGTTGGAGCCGCGTCTACGCGCGGGTGCTGGCCGAGGGAGTCGTCAAACAAGGTGATCCGGTCACGGTGGAGGCGTAATGGAACGCGTGTTGGAACCAGAATTGATGGATGATCCAGATCAGGCCGCTGCCTATGCGAAGGCCGACTTTGAGAAAGAGAACCAGGGCTTCGTCAACAGGTTCATCGAATCCTATCCAGACTTTACGGAAGGGCACGTGCTGGACCTGGGCTGCGGGCCGGCCGATATTCCCATCCGCCTCGTAAAGGCCCTGCCAAAGTGCCGCGTGACGGCCGTGGATGCCTCGCCGCCGATGATCAAGCTGGCCCAGGCGGCGGTCGGGAAGGCGGGCCTGGCCGATCGGATTGCGCTAAAATGCGAGCGGATGCAGGACCTCTCGCTGGCCGAGCCGGCGGATGCCGCCCTGTCCAATTCACTCTTGCATCACATCCCGAATCCGCTCAAGTTTTGGTATTGCCTCAAACAGCAGGTCAAGTCCGGCTCCTACGTGCTGGTGATGGACCTACTGCGTCCCGATTCGCCGGAGGCGGCGCAGGCCATCGTGGACCAGTACGCGGCCAAGGAGCCGGCCATCCTCAAGAGGGATTTCTATAACTCGCTGCTGGCCGCCTTTACGGAGGATGAGGTGGCGGCCCAGTTGGCCGAGATGAACCTCAGCCGGCTGATGATTGATGTCATCGACGACCGCCATTGGGTTGTCGGAGGAACGATTTACTAGATGGTGCAGTCGCGCCCCGTTATCGGTGGAATGCTAATCCTCCTCCTCACGGTCTGGATTCTTCCAGCTCACGCACAACTCGACAAACTTCGCAAACAGCAGCGGGATGCCGAAGCCCGGGGGGACGATTCGCCTATGGCGGTCATCCCGGCCGGCGAGTTCTGGATGGGCGTGGACGGCATGATCGGCCTGGAGGACGAAAAGCCACGGCACAAGGTCTGGTTGGACGCCTATTCCATGGATCTCTACGAGGTGACCGTCACCCGCTATGCCCGGTTTCTTGCGGCGACGCATCGCGAGTTGCCGAGCTACTGGGAGACCGTGGAGCTGACCGAGCATGGCACCCGGCCGGTCATCGGCGTCAACTGGGAGGACGCCGAGGCCTATTGCCAATGGGCGGACAAGCGCCTGCCGACCGAAGCCGAATGGGAAAAGGCCGCGCGGGGCACGGATGAACGGAAATATCCCTGGGGCAATAAGAAGCCGTCGCCCGACCTGGCCAACTACGCGCTCGGCGCCCGGTTCAGCTACAGCCAGGTCCTCATGCCGGTCGGGAAATACCAGGAGGCAACAAGCCCCTACGGACTCTTCGACATGGGCGGCAACGTCTGGGAATGGACGCAGGACTGGTACGAGGGGGCCTATTACGCGAGAAGCCCGGAGAAGAATCCGAAGGGGCCGGAGCAAGGGCAGTTCAAGGTGCTGCGCGGCGGCTCCTGGTCGGACATGGAGAAATACATGCTGACCTACGGACGATTCAAGCTCCCGCCTTCCACACGCAACAGCTATACAGGCTTCCGTTGCGCGAAGTCAGAGACTCCCTAAAGGCGCAGCAACACCGCGGCGATGACCAGCACAGTCAATGTGGCGAGGATGGAGAGATACACCGTCACGCTGCGGTCGCCAAGCCAGTCGGTCTGCCAGTTCTCAG
>JBFGRH010000048.1:0-11301 GCA_041563795.1 Nitrospiraceae bacterium
CGAGACGCTCCGATCGGGCCTGTTTCTGCGTTATGGCCTCACGGACAGGCTGGAGCTCGGCATGGAGATTCCCGCGTTGCATCGCTACCGGGGCTTCATGGAAGGGTTGATTGTCGCGACCGAGAAAGCGACTACGGGCCTGGCACCGGCCCGAGCCGCCCTCGGCAAGTCCGGATTTCTTTACGACTTCAAGAGGAACGGGCAGACCCTGTTCAGCGGGAGCGATGGTGATACGGGGTTGGGGGATATCACGTTAAGCAGCAAGTACCAATTCCTGGCCGAGGATGTCCATCTGCCTGCCGTTTCAGCACGGGTGGCGTTGAAGGTGCCGTCAGGAGACGAGGGGCGGTTCTTCGGCAGCGGCCATGCGGACCTTGGCGTCGGGATGGCGTTTGAGAAAACGCTCTTTGAGCAATGGGTGGTCTACGGCAACGTCAACGGGATTTTTCCCACGGGCAAGGTGGCCGGGTTGTCGGTGAAGCCGGCCATGTCCTCCCTCGCGGCGGTGGAGTATCTCTGGACGAGAGATTTTTCCCTGGTGGCCCAGTTCGATTACTATTCCAGCCCGTTCCATGGCACCGGCTCTCCGATTCTCGACCGCGGGGTGACCGAGGTGGTGGCGGGGTTCAATTACCGCCTGCGGAACCAGTTGCTCTGGCAGGTGTACGGGGTGGAAAACGTGGATTTCATCACCGGCAGCGCGGCGGATTTCACCCTGTCGACCGTGGTGACCTATCGATTCAACTAGATGCCCGGGCGTCCTGGTGGGAGGCCTAACTGCTTGACAGCTCAGGGAATTCTGTGGGAAACTATGCACCAATCTATCCAGAATCCCCGTCAGACAGAAGGTTCTGCGTGTGCTTCCCGCTGCTACCTTGAACACAGGAGCGTGTCGCTGAAAGAGGAGTGGAGACTATGTCATTGCTGAAGACTATCAATAGCCCGGCCGATTTGAAGCGGATGCAACCGGAGCAGTTTCCGGCCCTCTGCCAGGAGATCCGGGAGCAGATCCTGTCCGTCGTCTCCAACGTGGGCGGCCACCTGGGGTCCAACCTGGGCGTCGTCGAACTGACGGTGGCGATGCACTACCTGCTCGATACGCCCAAGGACAAGATCGTCTGGGATACCAGCAACCAGGCCTATACCCACAAATTGCTGACCGGCCGCCGGGAGCAGTTCCATACGCTGCGGCAATCCGGCGGGCTCAGCGGCTTTTGCAAGCGGGAAGAGAGCGTGTACGACACGTTCAATGCCGGCCATGCGGGCACCGGCGTGTCGGCGGCGTTCGGGATGGCGGAGGCGCGCGACCAGAAGGGCGAGGACCACAAGGTCGTCTGCGTGGTCGGCGACGGCGCCATGACCGCCGGGATGACGCTCGAGGGCATGCACCATGCGGGCGGGTCCAAGCGGGATTTCCTGGTGATTCTGAACGACAACCAGATGTCGATCTCCAAGAACGTCGGCGCGATCTCGGCCTACCTGAACCGGACGTTCACGGGCGAGTTCTATACGAAGATGAGAGAGGAGGCGCGGCACATCCTGAGTTCGATCCCGCACATCGGGCCGGACGTCCAGAAGATGGCGCACCGGGCGGAGGAACTGGCCAAGGGCCTGATTCTGCCAGGCCTGCTCTTCGAGGAATTGGGATTCCAGTATGTCGGTCCGATCGACGGCCACAATTTTGAACACATGCTGCCGCTCATGGAGCATGTCCTGAAACTCAAGGGCCCCGTGCTGATGCACGTGATCACCAAGAAGGGCCTGGGCTACGAGCCGGCGCTGAAAAATCCGGTCTGGTTCCACGCCTGCCCGGCCTTCGTGCGCGAGACCGGCGCGCCGGCCAAGAAGCCCTCGCGGCCGAGCTACACGGCGCATGCCGTCGAGGCCCTGGCCAAGATGGCCCGCCAGGACAAGAAGGTGGTGGCGATCACCGCGGCCATGTGCGAGGGCACAGGGTTGACGTGCTTTGAAAAGGAATTTCCGGACCGGCTCTACGACGTCGGCATCGCCGAGCAGCATGCGGTGACGTTCGCCGCGGGCCTGGCGGCGCAGGGCCTGAAGCCGGCCGTCTGCATGTACGCGACGTTCCTGCAGCGCGCCTACGACCAGGTCGTGCATGATGTGGCGACGCAGAACCTGCCCGTGGCGTTCCTGATCGATCGCGGCGGGCTGGTGGCGGAAGACGGCACCACGCACCACGGAGCCTTCGATTTTGCGTTCCTGCGGCACGTGCCGAACATGGTCGTCATGGCGCCGAAAGACGAGAACGAGTTGCAGCACATGGTGAAGACCGCCCTGACCCACGACGGGCCGGCCTCCGTGCGGTATCCGCGCGGCACCTGCCTCGGCGTGCCGATGGATCAGGAGATGAAGGCGCTCCCGGTCGGCAAGGGCGAATTGCTGAAGGATGGGACCGACATTGCCATCGTGGCGGTCGGCGTCACCGTCTGGCACGCGGTCCATGCGGCCGAGCGGCTGGAGCAGGAGGGCATTTCCGCGGCGGTGATCAATGCGCGGTTTGTCAAGCCGCTGGATCACGCGTTGATCGGCCAGGTCGCCAAACACGTCCGCTGTGTCCTGACGGTGGAGGAAGGCGCCAGGATGGGCGGCTTCGGGTCGGCGGTGCTCGAATCCCTGTCGGAGCAGGGAATCGCCAACGTGCCGACGCGGGTCATGGGCCTGCCGGACTGGTACGTCGAGCAGGGGCCGCAGGACCTGCTCCGCGAAAAATACGGCTTGACCGCGGACGGCATCTACCGGGAAGCCAAGACGCTCTGGACGCAGGTGTCGGCCGGGCTCAGCACGGCCCAGCCGGTGTCCGGCGAGAGCCGCCCCCGCGCAACGCAAGGGCAACGGGCGGCGTTCCCAGGCTTGAAAGGCGCGGACGGGGACGAACAGGGCAGCTGAATGCACATCACACGACGCAAGACCAGGCAGATCAAAGTCGGCCGGATCAAGATCGGCGGCGATGCGCCGATCGCCGTCCAGTCCATGTGTTCGACCGACACGCGCGACGTCAATGCGACCGTCGAGCAAATCAGGCAACTGGAGGCGGTTGGCTGCGAAATCATCCGCGTGGCGGTGCCGGACATGGATGCCGCCGCGGCGCTCCCCAAGATCAAGGCGCAGATGACCGTCCCGCTGATTGCCGACATCCACTTCGATCATCGCCTGGCCCTGGAAGCCGCCAAGGTCGTGGACTGCGTCCGGATCAATCCCGGCAATATCGGCGCCTGGTGGAAGGTGCAGGAGGTCATCAAGGCTGTCAACGAGCGGGGTCTCCCGCTGCGGATCGGCGTCAACGGCGGCTCGCTGGAGCGCCCGCTGCTCGATAAGTACGGCTGGCCGAGCCCGGAGGCGCTGGCGGAGTCCGCATTGAACGCCGTGCACGCGCTCGAGGACGAGGGCTTCACGAATATGAAGGTCTCGCTCAAGGCTTCGGACGTGAAGCATGCCATCGATGCCTATTATATGTTCGCGATGCAGTCCGATTACCCGCTGCACATCGGCATTACAGAAGCGGGGACGGCGATGACCGGCGCGGTCAAATCCGCGATCGGGCTGGGCTGGCTGCTCGCCAACGGCATCGGCGATACGCTGCGGGTCTCGCTGGCGGCCGATCCGGTGGAGGAAGTGAAGGTCGGGTTCGAGATTCTGAAATCGCTGGAATTGCGCCATCGCGGTATCAACGTGATCGCCTGCCCGACCTGCGGGCGCGTGGAAATCGACGTCATCCGCATGGCGAATGAATTGGAAAAAAAGCTCGGGCACATCAAGGCCCCGCTCAACGTCTCCGTGTTGGGTTGTGTGGTGAACGGGATCGGCGAGGGCAAGGAAGCGGACATCGGCATCGCGGGTGGCGAGGGCGTCGGGATCCTGTTCAAGAAGGGCAAGCTCGTGCGCAAGGTGCCGATGGATCAGTTGATGGATGTCCTGATCCCCGAAGTCGAACTGATGGCCAAGGAAAAAGAGGCCGAAGAGGCGAACGGCGGGTCAGCGCCTGCCCCAAGCAGCGATGACAACGGGCTGTCTGAATGGATGCAGTCGCAGCAGGCTCCGGATCGTCCTTCCACGCTCAAGAGGGAAATTCCAGTCCTTCCCAATAAACGGTAGATTCTTCTCGTTTTCCTCCCCACAGTCTCCTCGTTGTGGATTGGGGGAGGCCTCGTTATAATGCCGGCGGGGCGCCGTACCCAAGTGGTAAGGGAGCAGTCTGCAAAACTGCGATGCGGCGGTTCGAACCCGCCCGGCGCCTCCACCTAGACGGAGAAGCGTACGACACGAGTGTACATTCAGGTTCCGGAGGTGAGTGATGGGGTTTCTTTTTCTCGCGCTGGTCCTGGCGATGCTGACAGCGGCATTTGCGCTCCAGAACACGGAAGCGGTGACTGTCCGGTTGTTCCTCTGGGAGTACCAGACGTCTTTGGTGCTGGTCATTCTCGGTTCGGTTGGGTCGGGTATTGTGCTGACATTTCTCGCCTCCCTCGGGCGCCGATGGAAGCGGAGTCGCACAATACGATCCCTTGAGGCGACCGTCGAATCGCAAGCAGCGCAGATTCGCGAGCTCCAAGAGCGTCCCAGGCAGCCCGAGCAAGGCGAGTAACCTCCGTAGAGTTCCCTTTGTGTTCCACGTGTTGATCATGCGTGACCACCACGAACGCGTTCAGTCGTTTCCCCCTATGCCCCCGCCATGACGGGAGGGGCCGTCCCTTCGGGCAGTGCCGCGCCAGTAATACCAGCGGGCCGTGGCGTTTGAACACTAAGCAGGGGTGTCGCGCAGCGCGAGACCTTTTGCACTCCAGCGACAGGAGTATCCTCGTTTGTGGTGGGGTGGCCGCACGAAGAATTACCCTCCCGTCATTGACGATTCGAAGGGCCGGGTGGTACTAGTCCCCTCGTAATCCCTACAAGGTTGGAGGCCGATGGCTGTTCCCGTTTCCCAAATGTACACGGTGGCGAAGTATGTGCTCACGCAGCAGCTCAAGGGCGTGAAGCGCTACCCGCTTGTCCTCATGCTCGAGCCCCTGTTTCGGTGCAACCTGGCCTGCGCGGGCTGCGGCAAGATCCAATACCCCGACCACGTCCTGGATAAACACCTGACGCCGGAGCAGTGCTGGGCCGCTGCCGACGAATGCGGAGCGCCGATCGTGAGCATCCCCGGCGGGGAGCCGTTGATTCACCCCCGCATGGCCGAGATTGTGCAGGGGCTGGTGGAGCGCAAGAAGTACGTCTATGTCTGCACCAACGCCATCCTCCTGGAGCGGAAGCTGGACGAGTATACGCCGTCCAAGTACCTGACCTTCAGCATCCATATGGACGGGTTGCGGGACGAGCACGATCTGGCGGTGTGCCGGGACGGCGTGTATGACGTGGCGCTCAAGGCGATTCGCGCGGCGCTCAAGCGCGGCCACCGCGTCACGACGAACACGACGCTGTTCGACGACGCCAGCCCGGAGCGGGTCCGGAGGTTTTTCGACGAGATGATGGACCTGGGCGTCGAGGGCATGATGATCTCGCCAGGCTACAGCTACCAAAAGGCTCCGGATCAGAAGAATTTCCTGAAGCGCAACAAGACGCGGGAGCTCTTCGCAAAGATTCTGGGCAACCGGAAACGCGGCTGGCGCTTCAACCAATCGCCGCTGTTTCTCGAGTTTCTCATGGGTCGGCGGGACTACCAGTGCACGCCCTGGGGCAACCCGACCTACAACGTCTTCGGGTGGCAGAAGCCCTGCTATTTGCTGCAGGAAGGCTATGCCGGAAGCTTCAAGGAATTGATGGACGCGACCGAGTGGGACCAATACGGCACGGGTCGGAACGAGAAGTGCGCCGACTGCATGGTGCACTGCGGCTATGAGGCGTCGGCCGTGGCCGACACCTTCGGGTCCTGGTCCGGGTTCGGCCGCACGGTGAAAGTCACGCTTTCGCCCAATGCGCGCTAGCGCAGACGGGTAACCTTCCGCAATTTTCGCTCCTTGTGACAGACTCCAAATACCATACGCCGGAACACACGCAAGTGGAGGGCAAGGTGTTCCGCCCCGCCACGCCGGCCGAGTTGGCCGAAGCGGTCGAGCTGGCATTCGACTATCGAGGCGACGTGACGCTCGCGCTCAAGTCGGGCGAGCAGGTCGTCGGGTATATCTTCAACCGCGTGGCCGCAGGCCCCAAGCCGTTGCTGGAGCTGTTCCCGACGTCGGGCGGCCAGCGGAAAGTCCTCTATGCGGAGATCGCCTCCATCGCGTTTTCGGGGGAAGACACGGCGTCAGGAAAATCGTGGGAAGCCTGGGCGACCAAGAAAGAGTCGGAGCGGCGTGCCGAGTCGGAACGGGCCGAAGCCGACGCGAGGGCGCGCGGGCATCTGTAACGCGACGACTCTCTGCAGCCGTTTTCCATTCTCCATCCCGCTCGACACGCGCACAAGAAGCACACGAAAGCGCGTCCCAACAAGAATCTTGAATCACCGGGAATGCCTTGTAAACACTGGCGATTTTCGATGTCGATCAGGGCAAGCAGGTTGTTGACACGACCTGCCAGCTATGCTACAAGTGTGCGCCCTGACGCCCGTGTAACCTGTGTATTCTGCGAGCGTTTTCCTCGTGAGGGTACACAATTTAAGATGAAAACCGGCACTGACGGGCGTGCGAATACCGTGGCGCGGCGCACAGTCCTCACCAAGGCCATCCTGAGTTCGGCGGTGGTGTGGCTATGGGCGTGCTTGTTCGGTGTGCCGGTGGCGGTGGCCGAGCACGAAGCGGATCATCGCTTCACGGTGGAAGGGTCGGTCTGCGGTGTCGGCGGCGAGCCGGTTGCAGGAGTTGAAATCGTCGCCAAGGATGCCCGGATCTCCGTCGTGAGGACGACGCTGACGGATGATCGGGGGCATTACAAAGTCACCCTGCATTTGCATAATGACAACAAGGGCGATCCCATCGTCGTCTTTGTGAAAGATAAGGATGGGAAGATTCAGCAGGAACGGCAAGTCACCGCAGATTTTGACCCAAAGGACGTTCACACCGAACGAAAAACAACAGTGAATTTTGGGTCCGGGTGCGAAGCGTTGTCGGATGAGCCTCCGGCATGGGTGTATTACGGCGCGGGGCTAGCGGCTCTGGCGGGGGGAGCGTGGGCCGGGTTCAGGCTCTTCCGCGGTCGAAAGCAGAAGTCGGGCGGTCATAAGGGCAGAAAGCGGTAATCGGTTTTATTTATACGTGTGTTCAGGTCCGCGAGTCTTCATATATCTTGTGATATATCTTGCGCGGATCGGCTCTGAGGGGTAGTCGGGGATGGGCGATCGCGCAGTCCCGAATCGGGTTATCGAAGCGCTTTTTCTTCGGGGGACATCCTGAAGCGAAAGCGTCTTTTTTTTGGTAAGAACAAATACGGTCAGACGGTTCGGTCGTTGTGCCGAAGAAAGGAAGAGGGAAACATGATCAAGTCGACAAGGTGGACACAGGGCTCGTTGTTCGTGGGTGTGGCGGGACTCGCGTTGATGGTCGCAGGCTGCGGGGAGGTCGGGGAAGGACCGATCGTGCCGCCGCCCCCGGTTCCAGCGGAGTATGCAGACAAGCATATGCCGGCCGGCTGGTGGGCTGATGAGAAGATCGCGGAGGAGGGCCGCAAGCTCTTTATCGGGGAGACCAATCCCGACGTGAACTGCGCCAGCTGTCACGGGAAGGACGGCAAGCCGGTCAAGGCCGGGGCCCGCGATTTTCGTGTGACGGAACGCATGAAGCTCTACCCGGACTCAACCTGGTTCTGGCGGATCGCGGAAGGGGTGCCCAATACCAAGATGAAGGCGTGGAAAAGCAAACTGTCCGAGGAGGATCGCTGGAAGCTGGTGGCGTTCGAGCGCAATTTCGGGCTGAAAGGCCAGGAATATGACGTTGCTGCGAAGGCGTGGGTGCCGGTGGGTATGGCGGGGAAAGCGGCTCCGGCGGCCGACGCGAAGGGCGAGATGAAGGATGGGGCGAAGGGCGAGATGAAGGATGACAAGAAGGGCGCCAAGAAAGATGACAAGAAGGGTGCTAAAAAGGAAGCAGCCCCGGCTGGCGCCAAGAAAAAGTAAATCGCGCGGCAAGGAGGAGGGCGGCAAACAACCATGAAAACGTGGCAGCGTAGTCTATTGATGCTGTTCGGGCTTCTGGCGGTATTCGGGACCACGGCCTATGCGCAGGTCCCGGATGCTCCGACGGTCGAGTTTCCCTATACGGGGAATCGAACGGCGGTCTGGATCGTCGCCCAACTCCACATCCTGTTCGCGGCGTTCATTCTCGGCGCACCGATCTTCGTCGTCATTTCGGAATGGCTGGGGTATCGGAAGCAGGATCCCCGGTATGATCGCCTGGCCAAGGAGGTCATTAAAGTTACGGTCATTCTCTACAGCATGACCGCGTTGACCGGCGGGCTCTTCATTTTCGTGCTGCTGGCGACCTACCCGCAGTTCACGACCTGGCTGATCAACCATTTCTTCCTGATCTTCGCCGTCATCTACCCCTTGCTGTTCATCGCGGAGACCATCGTCCTCTACCTGTATTTCTATACGTGGGACTCATGGAAGGGCGAGTTGAAAGCGCGGCATATCGCGCTGGGGGTGCTGCTGAACATCATCGGCACGGTCACGCTCTTCGTGATCGACGGCCCCACGTCGTTCATGAACACGCCGGCGAAGGCGGAGGGGGGGTCGATCATCGAGTTCATTCAGACGGCCACGCTCTGGGACAAGGTCTTCAACTACAGCTGGATGCCGCTGAACCTGCACCGTCTGGTGGGCAATGTCACGTTCGGGGGCTTTATCACGGGGTTGATCGCCGCCTACATGTTCATGGGAGCGAAGGACGACTCCGAACGGGCCTACTACGACTGGATGGGCTTCGTCGGAAATCTGATCGGTGTGGGCGCCCTGCTGTTCCTGCCGTTCATGGGCTACCTGCTGGCGTACGAACTCTGCGATTACGACGCCTCGATCTGCCCCTACATGATGGCCGACCAGCTCTCGATGTTCTTTGAGATGCAAGGGGCCATGATCGGGCTGATTTTCCTGGCCAGTAATTACTATATATGGTTAAGCATGAAACGGATCGAAGGGGTGGAGCGGGTGCGCATTTCCGTCCTGGCCGTGCTGGTCATGATCGCCCTGCCGTTCGTCATGACCTACGTCTGGACCATGTACCCCGTGCCCGATGCCCGGTCGCTGGCGGTGCTGCTGCCCATGGTGCTGCTGCCGGTCGTGCTCGGCCGGTTCATTCCCTTCACGGTCTCCTCGCGCGCGGCCATCAAGGTCTCCTTCCTGATGGTGATCATCGGGAATGCCATCTGGATGACGCCGCATGGGTTCGTCGCGACGGGGGCGAAACTGGTCGACGAACTGGAATTGCCGAGCAATTGGAGCTTCCTGGCGCTGATGCCGGCGAAGAATTCGGCGGCGATCACCCTCGTGTTCGTCACCGTCGTCAGCTACATCATCTACAACCGTGCGATCAAGCAGGGGACCATCGTGTGGGGCAAGATCGACTTTGCGTCCCAGTTTGTGCTGGTCTTTCTCGCCTTCAGCGCCATTTGGACGATGGGACTCATGGGAGCGGTCCGGTCGTTGCTCCGCAAGTATTTCCACACCTATAACCTGTTGCCGGACTTCACCGCCGAATCGTTTACGCCGACGCTGGCCTATTCCGCCTGGTGGATTACCGGTATTACGCTGGTGTTTTATATCGTCGTCAGTTTTGCCATCATCCTGACCTTGCGGGTGTCCGTGTCAAAAGCGCACGAGCCCGAAGGCAGCCCGGCGCCAGCCGGGGCCAAGTGACGCGGTGACGGCATGGCCTCTATATCGGTGAGGGCGGCATGAACGAGCAACCAAGTCTGATCAGGAACGTCGTCAAGAAGGGGATCGTCGGGGCGATCATCGGGGGGATCCTGTTCGGGGCCGCCAAGGTCCTCGAGTTCCCGCCCATCTTCTGCTACATGTTCGTGGCCTATGCGATGCTGGGAACGGCGGTCTTTATCCTGCTGGATGCGCCGGCGCTCCCGACGCTCAGCGGCATGAAGGCGCTGGTCGCGCTGCTGGCCTTCTACCTGGTGCTGTCGGTCGTCTATATCGGCGGGGCATCGCTCTGGCCCCAGTACGATCCGGAAGACGAGAAGGGGAAGATCGAAAAGCTGCTGGCGGCGAAACGGAAGGCCTCGGAGCTGGGCAAATCGGAGGAATTGATCGCCCGCGCCAAATCCCTGTCCGAAAAAGCCGATTCCATCATGCAGCGGTTGCAGACGCTCGGCGGGCCGGTCGTGGCGGCGCCCGCGGGCGGCCCCAAGCCGGTTTCGGCGGCGGCCTCCGGTGACCTGGTCGCACTGGGCAAGGAGCAGTGGGAATTGCAGGAGTGCTACAACTGCCACAAACTCTACGGGCAGGGCGGCAAGAAGCGCGGACCCGAGATGGATAACATCGGAAATCTCATGTCGCCCGAAGATATGAAGCAAAAGATCCTCGACCCGCAAAGCTGGATGGCCGAAGGGTTCCAGAAAGAGTACGACAAGAAGAAAATGCCGGATAAATACAAGGAACTCATGGAGGAGAAGGATATCGACGCCCTCGTGGCGTTCCTGGTCACCTTGAAAAACCCGGCGGTCAATACACCCAAGCCGATCAAGAAGAAATAGCATGCAGCCCAAGCTGAAATCGAAAGTCCGGTGCACCGACCGTGAAGTCGGTGAAATCACGCGCATCATCGTCGATCCGCTGTCGCTCGAGGTCAGCCATATCGTCGTCGGCGGCAACGGCGTCGGGGGCGTTGAGCGCCAGGTGCCGATGTCGGAGGTGCAGTCGGTCGCGGAGGATCTGGTCCAATTGCGGGCCGCCTCGGGTGCGCTGGCGCAGTTCCCCCCGCTCAAGCGCGAGGAATTCGTCACCACCCACGAGGTCGAGATTGCCCACCTGGAAGACCGCGTGCATGTCGAGGCGGGGGAAGTGCTGGTACCGGTGCCGACGCTGGAGCGGAACGTCCCGCGCCGCACCTTCTTCATGAACCTGACCCACGCGATCGGGGCGCTGGTCGCCTTGCCGATGGCTTTCCCGGTTTTGAAATACCTCATGAAGCCGATGTACTCCCCCTTTGACAACACGTGGCTCAAGATCGGCAACGTCAGCCGGATCACGGCCGAGGATGTGGGGGTCCAGTTCAAGTACAAGAAGCGGGTCAAGGAAGCCTTCATGCCCGAGGCCGACGTCGACAAGAACGTCTGGGTCCTGAAGGCCTCACCGGCCGTGCTGGAGGAAGTGTATCAAGGCCAGGACATGGACTTTCATGACGA
>JBFGRH010000049.1:0-11132 GCA_041563795.1 Nitrospiraceae bacterium
GACCATGAGCATGTCGAGATGCTCGTCCATCGTGTTCACGGTGAAGGGCATGGTGGGATTGGTCGAGGACGGCAGCACGTTCGGCTCGCCGCAGACTTTAATGATGTCCGGCGCGTGGCCGCCGCCGGCTCCCTCCGTGTGGAAGGAATGGATCGTCCGGCCGCCGATGGCCCTGAGGGTGTCCTCGACGAACCCGGCTTCGTTGATCGTGTCCGTGTGGATCGCCACCTGCACGTCGTACTGCTCCGCCACGTCGAGGCAATTCGAGATCGCCGCCGGCGTCGTCCCCCAGTCCTCGTGCAGCTTCAGCCCGATCGCGCCGGCTTCGACCTGCTCCTTCAACCCGTCCGGCAGTGACGAATTCCCCTTGCCGAGAAACCCGAGGTTGATCGGAAAGCCGTCCGCCGCCTCCAGCATGCGGTGGATGTTCCACGAGCCGGGCGTGCAGGTCGTGGCGTTCGTCCCGGTCGCGGGACCGGTGCCGCCGCCGAGCAGCGTCGTCAACCCGGCCGACAAGCCTTCCGTGATGATCTGCGGACAGATAAAATGGATGTGCGCGTCGATCCCGCCGGCCGTGACGATTTTCCCCTCCGCCGAGATGACCTCGGTGCAGGCGCCGATTTCCATTCCCTTCGTCACGCCGGGCATCAGGTCGGGGTTGCCCGCCTTGCCGATGCCGACGATGCGGCCGTCGCGGATGCCGATGTCCGCCTTCACGATCCCCCAATAGTCGAGGATGACGGCGTTGGTAATCACGACATCGAGCGCTCCGCTCTTCCGCGTCGCCGAGGGAGACTGCCCCATCCCGTCACGGATAACCTTCCCGCCTCCGAATTTCGCTTCTTCGCCGGGAACGGTCAGGTCCCGTTCGATCTCGATCAGCAAATCCGTGTCGGCGAGCCGGATGCGATCCCCGACCGTCGGCCCATACAAGTCCGCATATTGGCGTCGTGGAATTTTCATCGCGACGCTCCTTTCGACAAGAAGCCCCGCTCGGCCGCCCGCGTGAGCGCCTTGGCTTTCACCTGCTGATCGTCCAACTTGCCGCCGGTCAGGCCGTTAATGCCGTAGACAACCCGGTTGCCGCCGAACGCCACGAGCGTGACACGCTTTTCCTCGCCCGGCTCGAACCGGACCGCCGTGCCGGCCGGAACTTGCAGCCGGAAGCCGAAGGCCTGTTCACGATCGAACCGCAGGGCCCGGTTGGCTTCGAAGAAATGGCAGTGCGAGCCGACCTGGATGGGCCGGTCGCCTGTGTTGGCCACCGTCACCTCGACCGTGGGCCGCCCCTCCAGCGCCACCACGTCGTCCTTCCCGAGCAGGACCTCGCCGGGGATGACATCAGCCGGCTGAAGAGATCCTGCGGGATGGCCCTTGCCATGGGACTTTCCCGTTGACTTCCCCTTCGATGGCTTGATTTTTTTCTTCATGGCAGCCTCACGATGAAATCAACACCGGCATGGACTTGGAAGCAATAGCTCGTGTAGTGCTTTATCGTATCGGCTCGTGGACGGTGACCAGCTTCGTACCGTCCGGAAAGGTGCCCTCGACCTGCAGTTCCGAGAGCATCTCGGGCACACCGGACTGGACATCCTTACGGCCCAACAGCGTGGCCCCGTAGCTCATGAGGTCGGCCACGGAGCTCCCGTCCCGGATGCCCTCCAGGATTTCGGCGGTGAGGTAGGCCACGGCCTCCGGATAGTTGAGCTTGAGACCCCGCCCCTTCCGGTCCCTGGCCAGTTGCGCCGCGACATAGATGAGGAGTTTTTCCTGTTCGCGAGGTGTCAGGTGCATGGCGGGCTCCTAAACGACGAGATGCTGTTTGACTTGCGCGTCGGTCAATTCGGAAGTCTTACCGGCCGCGACCACCGCTCCTTTTGCCATAATCACGTAGGCATCGGCAAGGCGCGCCGCGAACTGCAGCCCCTGCTCGACCAGCAGGATCGTAAACAGCCGCTTGGCCTTGAACCCGATGATCACTTCCTCGATCAGGTCCACGATGTTGGGCTGGATCCCCTCGGTCGGTTCGTCGAGCAGGAGGATCCTGGGCTTGGAGAGCAGGGCCCGGGCAATGGCCACCTGCTGCTGCTCTCCGCCGCTCAACACCCCGCCCGGCCGATCGAGCAACTGGGCCAGCTTGGGGAACAGCGCGAAGACTTCCTCGAAGGCCATCGCTTCGGCCACGCCGTTAGGCCCGCCCGGCCTGGCCCAGAAGCCCAGGCGGAGATTTTCCCTCACGGTGAGGTGCGGAAGAATTTCCCGGCCCTGCGGCACGTAGGCGAGCCCGCGCTTGACCCGGCGGTCCGGCGGCTCGCCCGTCACGTCCTGCCCGTCCAGGAACACACGGCCCGAGCGCGGCGCGAGCAGGCCGGTGACAGTCTTCAGGACGGTGGTCTTTCCCACTCCGTTGCGGCCCATCAGGCAGAGCACCTGTCCCGCCTCGGCTTCCAGCGAGACGCTCCGCAAGATGTGGCTTTCGCCGTAGTAGACGTTGAGATTATCCAGCCGCAGCATGTCCGTTCTTCTGCTTGTGGTGGCCCAGGTAGATTTCCTGCACCTTGGGGTCCGATTGCACCTTGTCCACCGGCCCTTCGCAAATCACCGCCCCCTCGTGCAGGACCGTGACGGTCCGTGCGATCTGCCGCACGAAGGCCATGTCGTGCTCGATGACGATGATCGCGTGCTGGTCGGCCAGCGACTGCAACAGGACACCCGTCTGCTCCGTCTCCTTGTCGGTCATGCCGGCCACCGGCTCGTCCACCATGATCAACTGCGGATCCTGCAGGATGACCATGCCGATTTCGAGCCACTGCTTTTGACCGTGCGAAAGCGATCCGGCCCGCTGGCGGGCGCAGTCGCCCAGCCCGATGGTGTCGAGCGTCCGGTTGATGCGGTCGCGTTCCGCGGGCGTGGACTTTCCCAGCAGGGTCGCCACGACGCCCTTGCTCTTCCGCTTCAGCGACAGGTCCAGGTTTTCCCACACCGTCAGGTTGCCGTAGATGGATGGGGCCTGGAATTTTCTCCCAAGGCCGAGCTGGACAATTTCATGCTCCGGCAACGGCAGCAAATCCACGTCCCTGCCGAAGATCACCCGCCCCGCCACCGGCTTGGTCTTGCCGCAGATAACGTCCAGCAGCGTCGTCTTGCCGGCGCCGTTCGGACCGATGACGACGCGCAGCTCGTTGTAATCGACGATGAAGTTCAGGCAATTGAGCGCCTTGAACCCGTCGTAGTCGACCGTCACGCCTTCGAGATAGATGATGGAGCCGCGCTCGGTCGTCATGGCCGCCTCAGGACTCCGTGGGGACCGACGATTTGCGGACCCACAGCCCGCTGGCCGTCAGCTTGTCCTTCAGGCGCCGGAAAAGCCCGACGAGCCCGTCCGGAAACAGGAGGACGACCGCGATGAACAGTCCGCCGAGAAAAAACGGCCACAGTTCCGGGAAGTAATTGGTCAGCACGCTCCGCGACCAGTTGACTCCGACGGCGCCCAACGCGGCGCCGACCAGCGTCCCGCGTCCCCCGACCGCCACCCAGATCACCATTTCAAGCGACGGCAGCACGCCGATTTGTGAGGGCGTGATGATGCCGACCTGCGGCACGTAGAGCGCGCCGGCCAGTCCGGCCAGCCCGGCGGACACGACGAACACGAACAGTTTATAGTTGGCCGGCGAGTACCCGGAGAACAACACGCGCTGCTCGCTGTCCCGGATCGCCACCAGCACCCGGCCGGCCCGCGACTGGATAATCCACCGGCAGATCACGTAGGCCGCGCCCAGGCACAGCACGGTGAGGATGTAGAGCCCCCGCTGCGTGCCCGGCTCGCTCAGCCGGAATCCCAGGATCTGCTTGAAGTCGGTCAGCCCGTTGGTCCCGCCCAGGTTGGTCTCGTTGCGATTAAAGACCAGCCAGGCGCAGAGCGCCAGGGCCTGCGTGATGATCGCGAAAT
The DNA here is from genome assembly GCA_041563795.1 of Nitrospiraceae bacterium. Taxonomy (GTDB): domain Bacteria; phylum Nitrospirota; class Nitrospiria; order Nitrospirales; family Nitrospiraceae; genus 2-02-FULL-62-14. The sequence goes on from JBFGRH010000049.1 coordinate 3,950, forward strand.
ACACACCCTTGATCCGGCTGCGAAAGGCGAGGAACCCGAACAGGAACGCGAAGAGCGTCGGCACCAACACCGCGCCCGCCAGCGCGGCGCCGAAACTGTAGAAGGGTTTCCAAAAGAACGGCAGCTCCTTCACCTGGTTCCACACCATGAAGTCCGGCAGGGCGCTGCCATAGACGCTCTCCGTGCCGATGTTCAGCATCAGGTGCATGCCGATCGCGTAGGCGCCGAGACCGAAGAACACGCCGTGCCCGAGGCTCAGGATGCCGGTGTAGCCCCAGATCAGGTCCAGCCCGAGTGCGAGAATGGCAAAACAGAGGAACTTCCCGAAACGGTTGAGCGTGAAGTCGGAGACGCGCAGCCATGATTCCGGGTCCGGCAGTACGTTTAAGACCGGGAGGCCGACCAGCAGCACGAAGGCGGCCAGCCAGAAGAGCAGCCCTTCGCCCCGATCGTCCGCGACGGTCGTGGTATCAGGATTCTGCATGCCGCCCCTTGATCGTGAACAGCCCGGATGGGCGGCGTTGCAGGAACAGGATCACCAGGACCAGGATCAGCACCTTGCCGTAGACCGCGCCGAAGCTCGGCTCCAGCAGTTTGTTCAAGCCGCCGATGCCCAGCGAGGCCACGATCGTCCCCATCAGCTTGCCGACTCCTCCCGTCACCACCACCATGAAGGAATCCACGATATAGTTCTGCCCCAACCCCGGCTCGACGTTCCCGATGAGCGTCAAGGCGCAGCCGGCCAGTCCCGCCAGCCCCGACCCGAAGGCGAACGTGTACGCGTCCACTTTTCTGGTCGGAATGCCCAGACACGAACTCATGTTGCGATTCTGCATGACGGCGCGGACCCGCAAGCCCACGCCGGTGCGGAACAGCAGGAAATAGATTCCGGCCACGCAGAGGATCGAGAGCGCGATGATGAACAGCCGGTTGTACGGCAGATAGACGCCGACCATGACCTGCGCGCCTCCGCTCAACCAGCTCGGGGCGACCACCGACGTCAGGTCGCCGAAGTACACGCGGGCGGCCTGGATCAGCACGAGGCTGACGCCCCAGGTGGCCAGCAGAGTTTCGAGCGGCCGGCCGTAGAGAAACCGGATGACCGTCGCTTCCAGGATCAGCCCGAACACCGAGGCCACCAGGAACGACACCGGCAGCGAGACCAGAAAATAATAGTCGAACAGGCCCTCGGGAAGATACGCCTTGAAGCACTCCTGCGTGACGAACGTGGCATAGGCCCCGATCATCATCAGCTCGCCGTGGGCCATGTTGATGACGCCCATGAGGCCGAAGACGATCGCCAGCCCCAGCGACATGATCAGGAGGATCGAGCTCAGGCTGATGCCGCGGAAGATGGTCTCAAACGCATTGGCCCAGGACGCCCAGAGGCCGATCTGTTCGAGCGCGGCGCGCGCCGTGCCCGCCAGCGCCTTCTGTTGCTCGGTCGCGTCGGGCGCCCCCGCCTGCTTGACCAGCTCCTTGAGTGCCGGCACGGCGTTCGGGCTGCGCAGCTCGCCGAGCACCGCCGCCGCCTTGATCTTGTCGTCCGGATCATCGGACGCCAGCCTGATCAGAGCCAGTGATTCCTCGATGCTGTACCGCACCCACCGGTGAGACTCCGTGGCCAGCGCCGTTTCGAGCCAGGGTACGACGACGGGCCTGCCCGTACTCCCCAGGTCGACCGCGGCGGACCGGCGCTGGTCGGAATCGGGGCTGGCGAGGTTGACCTTGTTCTTCAAGAGATCCATGAGCGGCTTGATCGCCACCCGCACGGACCGGTCGGCGTTCTCGCGGATCGCTTCGAGTCTCGGCAGGAGGTCCGGATCGCCCTGCTCGCTGAGCAGGACTACGGCGGCCTCCTGCCTGGCCTGATCGCCGCTCGACAGATCGGCCAGCGCCTTGTCGACAAAAGACAACGGAGGGGCCGCCGTTGATGCCCGTGGCCCCTCCGCTCCGATCGCCTGACCCGCCCCCAGGAGCAACACCACTCCCAGGAGCATAATGCCCAGGACCGCCTTCATTATTTTTTCTGGTACGTCCCCTGATGCTTGACCCAGTCGCATCCCTTTTCCGGGTTAGTGTACTCGCTCCAAGGCTCCGGTTTCACCAAACCTTTTGAACGGGAGACGACCTTGAACTGGCCGTCCTTCAGAATCTCCCCGATCAGCACCGGCTTGTGCGTGTGATGGTTGGCGTCGTCCATCTTGATCTTGCCGCCCGGCGCAAGGAATTCGCTCCCGTAGACCGCCTTGCGGACCTTGTCCACGTCCGTCGAGCCAGCCTTCGCCACGGCCTGCTTCCAGATGTGGACGCCGAAATAGGCCGCTTCGATCGGGTCATCCGTCACGCGCTTGTCGCCGTCCGGCAGATTGTTCTTCTTGCAGTAGGCTTTGAAGTTTGCGACGAACTGCTTGTTCTGCGGCGTGTCGACGCTCTGGTAGTAGTTCCAGGCCGCCAGGTGCCCGACCAGCGCGGACGTGTCCATCCCGCGCAGCTCGTCCTGCGCCACGCTGAAGGCCATGATCGGCGCATCTTCCGCGCGCAGGCCCTGGTTCGCGAATTCCTTGTAGAACGGCACGTTGCTGTCGCCGTTGATCGTCGAAATCACGCAGGCGCCCCCGCCGGCCGAGAACTTTTTGATCTTGCCGACGATGGTCTGGTAATCCTGGTGGTGGAACGGGGTGTATTCCTCCGCGATGTTGGCCGCGGGCACCTTCTTGGCCAGCAGCATTGCGCGCAGGATCTTGTTCGTGGTCCGCGGATACACATAGTCCGTGCCGAGCAGGTAGAACTTCTTGTACCCGCCGCCTTCCTTGCTCATGAGATATTCCACCGCGGGCACCGCCTGCTGGTTCACCGCCGCGCCCGTGTAAAACACGTTGCGCGAGCATTCCTCGCCCTCGTACTGCACCGGGTAGAAGAGCAATCCGTTGTTCTTCTCGAAGACCGGCAGCACCGACTTCCGGCTGACCGAGGTCCAGCAGCCGAAGACCACCGCCACCTTGTCCACCAGCAGCAACTGCTTGGCCTTCTCGGCGAACAGGTCCCAGTTGGAGGCCGGGTCCACCACGACCGGCTGGATCTTGCGGCCCAGCACGCCGCCCTTGGCGTTGATCTCCTCCACCGCCATCAGCACGACGTCCTTCAGCGACACTTCGCTGATCGCCATCGTGCCGGAGAGCGAGTGCAGGATGCCGATCTTGATCGGCTCCTTGTCCGCCGCGTAGGACAGGGCCCAGCCGCCCAGGTTGCCCAGCAGCGCGGCCGCGCCGACCCCGGCCACGACCCGCCCGCTCTGTTCGAGAAACTCGCGCCGCGATTGGCCGGTTTCCGTCGTACTTCCTTGCTCGATCCTGCCGTCGCCTGGCTTTTTGGTTCCGTTCTGCTCCATGACCTGACTCCTTTCACGAGAATGTGTGCCGGCTTTAGTACATGACCGTCCTGCCCTTGTCAGTACTGGAACTGCAAGGCCAGCTTGAAGGCATGGACCATGTCTCCCGTCGCACCGGGGGCGTAGTTGAACAGGGTCTTGCTGGCGAGATCGCCGTATTGCCAGAATGCCGAGATGCGCGCATTGTGACCATCGATGATGTAGTTCACGCCGGCTTCATTTTCCCTGCGATTGCTGCTGTCGATGGGCTGGATCCACGTATACCGTCCATAGGGCTGGAATTTCCCGATCCCGACTGTCTGCGGGAACATGTACATCGCGTAGCCGGTGTAGGAATGGCCGTCGAACATGCAGAAGCAGCCGTTGGCCGAGGCCCCGCCCCCGCCAAAGGCGACCGCCTTGTTGTAGTTCGCGAAGTACTGCTTGTATTCCGCGTTGATCGTGAGGACGCCGTCGTTCGGGAGCACTTTCTCGAACAGGAGGTCCGCGATAAACGCGGTGAAATCAGAACTGGCGGCGAACGACCCGGCGCCGTCTTTCTGATGATTTGCCCCGACCGCAAGCGCGAGAATGTCGCCCGCCTTCCCGTAGTAGGTCCCGCTGGTGTAGTACCCGGGATTCTTCTCCGGGTTGAGGAAGTTGAAGGTGAGCCGTCCCGCATACATCAGGCTGCCCTGTTGGTTGGGCCCGCAGGGACCACCGGCGCAGGCAGTCCCTCCGGATGACTGCAGTCCGGTGAACACTCCCAGGCTGTATTGCAATTGTTTTCCACCGGGATTGAGTTCGCCCCAGAAGACCGCGCCATGGTCACGGCTGTAGAGACCGGCCCCCCCTTTGCCGAAGTTCCCGCTGAAGTCCGCGGAGTTGAACGGGGTCTTGAAGCCGTCGTAGACCGCCATGTAGAAGGGACCGTTAAGCTCGCCGCGCTCGCCCGGGACCAACATGCGCCCGACCCAGAGGTTCACTTGCGGAGTAAACTCGAACTTTCCGATCGCATCGAGCAGGCCGATCGTGGAATTCCCACCGAAGAAATTGGGCCCCGCAGGGGTACCACCAGGGGCACCACCTGCAGTGGTATTTCCCCCCTGGCCCGCACCGTTGATCGAACCGGGGCAGTTAAAACATTCGGTGTTGACCTCGAACTTGAGGTACTTATGGATCGACCCGTTGATGTAGAAACGCTGGAAGTCGATACCGCCTCTACTACTGTAACTCCCACGATTCGCCGACCCATGTTCCTGGGCCACGAATGATGTCTTGACGCCCAATCCGAGGCTGATCCACTTGTCCGGATCGTCGCTCTTGATCTTGCCGTCTGCGTGGGCGCTGGGTGGCGTGGACGCCACCCCAAGCACAAGCGCCACGACGGCCCCCGCGACAAACAGCATTCGCCGTATCTTCCGCCCATCCTGCTGATCCGTCTCCATTCTCGCAACCTCCCATGTCCGCTCGCAGAGTTCGTTGCTCAGTGCCCCGGCGTTCCCACCTCGACGACATCGCTGCGCACGCCATGGGATCAGACCCGGACCGGATACGGGCAAAAAAAAACGCCCTCCGGTCCCCCATGGACCAAAAGGACGTCATTGTCCTCGTCGAGAACCGGGGAGCGCGGACGCCTTTGTCCCCTCCCCGGAAACGGATAACGGCGTTGCTTATAACAACCCGTGAATGTCCTGTCAACCACTGATTTCAGCGCGAGTTTTGACTCGCGCGTGCTTTGCCTTGTGCTAGACTACGGCCGCCATGGGACGCCCTTACACGATGCCGGGTCCGATTGCCTCCACCCTGCTCGCCTGCCTCATCGCGACCGGCTGTGCGTCATCGCCCCGTGCCGGAGTGACGATTCACGACAGCCCCCGCGGCTCCGTCTTCCTGGAACGCATCCAGGCCGGGTCGTTCCAGGCCACGCATCCGATCACGCTCGAGACCGGCGTTATCGCGCGGGCGTTGCGGGGGATTCAGGTGCGTGACGACAGGAACACGCTCCAGGCGTTTCTTGCCTCGCGGCCGGAGGCAGTCCGCGCGTTTTCGGACCAGGAGGCGGATTTTCTCGCCCCGTTTATCTCAACCGCATTGGCCAAGGCCTCTCCCGACCAGCGAATCGGATTCCGGGTTAGTCAGACGACCCAGCCGCTCGGATCGAACAGGGAAGATCCCGGCCCCTCCGAACCGTCCATGACTTCGGCGCCGGGCGAAATCACGTCCGGGGTCCTTTTCGCCTACGGTCGCTCCTTACAAATCCAGCTGACCGGGTTTCGATCCGGGTCTCAGAAACGGTCCATGATCGACGGACCCAACCGCCACTATGTCGACCGGACCGGATTGACCGGCCGCAAACTTGAGTTCCTCCCCGAGGAAGCCCAACGGCCGGAAACCTTCCGCGTGGGAGACACCGAGTTCCCCACGCTGGTCATCGACTATGAAAAGCTGGCCACATTCCCGGAGCGACCGGCCGCATCGACTCCGGTTCCGCCCGCAGCAGCTGGACCGGACCAGCCGCCTGCGCCGGCCGCGGTAACGGCGGAGGAGGTCGAAGCGCTCAAGCAGGAGCTGCGGGAGATCAAGCGACAGTTACAGGAGCAGCAGTCGAAGGAAGCGCACCCGAAGCAGAAAGGAACGTCCCCGCCCGCACATTGAGGCGGGGGCTTCACTCACCCGACTTCGATCAATTCCTTGTCCAGCAACACGACATGGCTGGAGTTGGGCTCGCGGAAGGTCATCCGGCAATAGCAGGCGTAGGTCACGTAGGTATCCTGCAAACAATATTCGGCGATCTCCTTTCCCTGCCCCTTCGCCCACATCTCGGCCACCTGCTTGCCGCTACCGGATTTCGCTTCGACGTTCAGGGCGCGCGCCAGCACGTCCAGCTTGGTCCAGCCACGCTGATCCCAGTTGCTCCAGATCGCCATCGTGTCGAAGACGGGCTCGGTCCGGAACTTTGCCAGCGAGATGTCCACGCTCGGCTTCACCTGCTGGACGACCGATCGCTTCCTGATGAAGGGCAGGTCGAAGCCGAGGCCGTTGTGCGTGATGTACAGGGAGGGCCGCAATTGCCCCAGTCTCGCCCAGAATTGCTGCAGCAGCCGCTTCTCATCCGCCCCGAACCAGGCCACCGCCCCTTGCGCCTCCATCGTGTCGGTCAGCATGATCAGGCCGATGCAGACGATCCGGCTGAACGTCCCGTCGAAGGAGGACTTTTCATACTGCTCGTCCTCGGCCTGCCGGCGCTGGTCCGCCTCGGCGCGAACGAACAGATCGTCACTGTCATTCCCGCCCTGCCCGGCGCCCGGACCGACACCCGCGATTCTTGCCCACTCCTCGCGCGGCGCCTGGACCGTCTCGATGTCGAGGACCACTTTCATAACCACCCCGCGCGAGGCGCGAGAAACGCATGAACAGCGCGAATCGCCCCCCCACTCTTACCAGTCCCGCCTGTCTCGCCCATGTCGCCCGTCACGCTCATACCAGCGACCTGAACATGATGATCGCGTCCTGATAGGCGCCGTCATTCTTGCGCACCGCTCCGGGAATCACACCGATCTCGGAAAAGCCGAGTTTCCTCCAGAGATGCAGGGCTGGCACGTTCTCGGAGAAGACCAGGTTGAAGATGACCCCACGGTAGCCGAGACTGCGGGCATACTCGAGCATCGTCGCCCCCAGGAGCCAGCCGAGCCCCTTGTTGCGCCACGCCGGCGCCACCACGAACCCGGCATTGGCGACCTGCCTTGCCCGACCGGGCCAATTCGGCTTGAGATAAAAGGCTCCGGCAAGCCCGCCACCACGCTGACGCTC
>JBFGRH010000050.1:0-11107 GCA_041563795.1 Nitrospiraceae bacterium
CGGCGGCCAGGGCGAGGCCGCCCGCTATCAGCATCCATGCGAGACGCATTGGGGAGGATTCTAGCAGGATGTTGGAAATGGCCGCCAGTCACGCTATCCTGCATTTATGCGAACGGCTCTGCGGGCGGGGGTGGCCCTCTCGATCATGCTGACGGCAGCGGTGGCCTGGCCGCTGACGTCCGGCGCCGACGAGCAGGCCGACATCAAGCCGCCGCCGGTGCCGGCGGAAGAGTATCCCATCTTCGACCTGGTGGTGCAGTCCAAGTACCTCACGTCCCAGACGAGGCTGGTCCTCATCGAGCGGCTGACCGCCGTGCGGATGGACGAGGATGAACGGGAGTATCTCAGCGCCGGGTTTTTCGACGAGCAGGGCGTCTTCGAGGGCCGGCTGCCGTCCCCCTTGCTGGACGATTTTTTCTTCAAGTTGAAGACGCCGGCGCGATTGGAGGCCAAGTTCGGCTTCGGCGTGCCGTACCGGTTCTTCTCCAACGGCGTGCCGGAGGATCCGGAGGTGTCGCTCGCGCCGATTCCCGTCGTGTCGAGGCCGGGGTTGGTGCAGGAGGCCCCGAACACCATCGGCGTCCTGCGATTCTCTCGCGTCGGCTTTACGCCGCGCGAGGATGAGGCGCTGGTCTATGTCGAGGAGGAGCGCCCGGACGGCACGGGCGGCGGGCTGCTGGTTTATCTGCGCCGGCGCGGCACGGTCTGGACGATCACGGAGACGGACGTGCTCTGGGTGGCGCGCACGGATGACCCCGGACTGGAGAGTCCATAGGTTGTACTGCGAAAGGGTCCGCGCTAGCATGGAGACACGATGATCATCAAAACTTTCCCGGTGCCGCCGCTGGGATGTAACTGCACGATCCTCGGCGATCCGGCCACCAAGGAGGCCGTGGTCATCGATCCGGGCGGGGCGGTGGAGCAGATTCTCAAGGAAGTCCAGGCGCTCGGTCTGACCGTCGCGCGCATTCTGCACACGCACGCGCATTTCGATCACTTCCTGGCGTCGAGCGCCTTGAAGCGGGCCACCGGCGCGACGCTCTGTCTTCACGAAGCGGACAAGAAGCTGTGGGGCATGCTCGATCTGCAGTGCGAGCTCTTCGGCGTGGCGTCCGCGCCGGCGCTCATGCCCGAGCATTTTCTCAAGGACGAGGAACAGGTCGGCGTCGGCGGGATCACCGGCATCGCGCTGCACACGCCCGGGCACACGCCCGGCTCGATGAGCTTTCATTTCCCCTCGGCGCAGCTCGTGCTGGCCGGCGACACACTGTTCCGCGGAGCCATCGGGCGGACCGATCTGTGGGGTGGAGATTTCAAGGCGATCGAACGGTCGATCCGGGAACGGCTCTACACGCTGAACGAAGAGACGCGTGTGATCACGGGGCACGGGGCCGAGACCGTTATTGGATTTGAAAAAGACGAAAACATGTACATCAGGGCATAGGCCAAGGGGGCGCCATGAAACCACTCATGCTTGCTCTGTCTGCCGGGATCGTGTTGGCAGGGGCGCTTGGCAGCTCGGCCGCCGAGCCGGCCCAGGTCAAGATTGACAACGTTCAGGTGCGTCAATCTGAGCACGGCTTCGTGGTCCTGCTCGGGGCAGAAGGGAAAGTCATCCCGGTATTCGTGGACCCGACGGTCGCCCTGTCCATCTATGGCGCGCTCAGCGGGGAGAAGACGCCCCGGCCCCTGTCGCACGACCTGATGCACACGATCCTGGCGACGATGAACGCGAGGGTCACGCAGGTGGTGATCACGCTGCACGGCGGGACCTACTACGGGGCACTGTCCGTCGAAACGAAAGACACGACGAAGGTGTTCGACAGCCGGTCGTCCGACGCCATCGCACTGGCCATTCATTTCAAGGCGCCCATCCTGGTCGGGCGCGACCTGCTCGATTCCGCAGGGGTGACGATGAAAGAGCCGGGTGGCCCCCAAACCCTTTAGCGCGCATCATTCATGAACGCTTCTGCTGCAATTGTGGATTCGGATCAGCTCAAGATGACTGCGAATCACTTTAGGCGTCTTACTCTCGCGCCAAGATCAATCGAATGGCGCTCAATCTCGCAAGCGCGGCGGCGACGCCCCTGCATGCGGCCTTGGCGTATGCAGGCGGGCGGGCTCGCCGCTCGGTCAGTCAACGTCCTGTATCAAGGACGCCTCCCTTCCTCGCGTCTCCGCGCGCCCGTCTCGCATGGCGACTCCGCAATTTCGCGACGAACCGCCATGAACAATGCCCGCTAGCCCCTTGTTCGACGCCTCCGCACTGGCTTCGCTCCAGGATGAGTTCCGTTCGTCCATGCGTCGGCTGCTGTTTGAGCTCTGCGACGAGCTGGACAAACTCTACCGACGTCCTGTACGCGCCCTGCGTGTGCCGGTGGGGTTTTTTCGGGAGGTGGGGCAGGCTCTCAGACGGGAGTCGTTCGGCGGCTGGAAGGTCGTCGGATGGGTCGAAGGGCTGAACGACCTGGTCTATTTTCTCGATGTCCAGATCCAGCTCAGGCGGGAGAAGGATCCGCAGGGGTTTGCCGAACAGTTCGCCGCCGAGTGCGCGGAGAAATTCTACGAACACAGTTACCGGGACGAATTATTTCCTGCCGGTGAGCCGGACCCGGCCGGACTGGCCCGGCGGCTGGACGATCTTTGCGTGCGGCTGGTCCGCCAGGCGACGCAGGAGGCGCTTTTCCTGGTGCCGGGGCTGCCCTTCGCCTGGGCGGCACAGACCGGCCGGACGGCTTGGGTGGCGCCCTACGATGTCGGGCCCAATTTTGAACTGGCCGAGCCGCCTGGGACGATCAGCATCGGGCTGGAAGGCGACCGGCTGGAGCCGCGCGGCCGGCTGCGCGGCCTGCTGGGGAGGCCGTCCTGCCGGGCCGATCTGGTTATCAGCCCTAACGGCCTCGCCCTGCGCGTCAATCACCGCCTCTTTCCTGTTCTCAATGGCGGCGTGCTTGCGTCGGGCGATTGGTCGCATCAGCCGCCCACGTTGGTCGGGCCGGGCGGCCCAACGTTGGGACCAGTCCTCCGCTACGGCCGAGACCGTGAACCCCGGAACGTGGCGCCAACTCCGCGTGGTCTGGTGAAGCGCGTGGCGCGAGCGCTGGACGTGATTGCATCGGCCTGGCCGGAAGGCGGGCGTCTGCTGATGGCGCTGACAACGCGCATTGTCCCGCTCAAGGCCAGGGGGGTCGTCAGTTTCAGTTACCGTCACAGGCCCGGCCTCTCCTTTATTAATTGTTTCGACCGGGACAGCCTTGACCTGATTGACGACCTGATCCACGAGAACAGCCACCACCACTTGAATCTCTTGTTGCGAAAGGCCGTGCTCTACCACAAGGACCGGAACCAGGAGATCTTTTACTCGCCCTGGCGGCGCAGCCTGCGCCCGCTCCGCGGCATCCTCCACGCGACGTTCACATTTACGATGGGCGCCATCCTGTTCGAACGACTTTCCACGTGGGCCAAGGCAGGGGATGCGACGCTGACAGAGAAGCAGATCCTCCGCGCGCGGTTCCGGTGCCTGGAGGAAGTCGACTCCGTCCGCTACTCGCTCAAGGACCTGGCGCACGCACACAGCCTGGGCTGGCTGACACCCGCTGGGTGGGACCTGGTCAATTCGTTCAAGCGCGAGATCGAGAAGGTGGAGACCCGCATCGCGCCGAATGAGTGGGCGGTGATGCGGTCAAAGCATGGACGGGAACTCAGGGCGCACCGGAAGGAACTGGCAAAGGCCCGGGAAACCTACGGTCCGGTCAGAAACGGTTTCTGACACCTGTCTGCAGCACACACCTTTTTTCAGCAGCAAAGCTGCAGTGAGCGGGACGCTTCGTACACTACGGCTCCACCACCACGTCCACGTAAGCCGGCGCCGAATCCGCCCCCATCCGATCCGTCACCCTCAGCTTGAACCGGAACAGGCGTTTCTCTGTGACGTTCGGGGCCACGAAGGTGGCCTCGGCCGTGTTGAGGTCCAACAGCGACACCTTGCTGCCGCGAATCTGGCTCCATTGATAAAAGAGCGCCTCACCTTCGGGATCGCGGCTCTTGAGGCCGCTGAGCTTCACCTTACTTCCGGCCTTGACGGCCTTGGCAGGGCCGGCGTCCGCGATGGGCACTTCGTTCGGCTCGTCGTTGACTTCCACCGCGACATCCAGCGAGGCCTTCTTGCCGCGGTTCGTGACGGTGAGGACGGCCTTGCCCTTCCCGGCGATCTGGAGCAGCCCTTCGGGCAGGACCCGTATGACCTTTTCATCGGACGACTCGTACTGCGTGCCGGTCGAGGGGGTGCCGATTGGCCGTTCGACTCCATCGGCAAATACGCCGACCACCGGCAGTTCGATGGTCTTGCCGAGCGAATCCACCTGGCCGTAGGTGGCGGCCTGGCCGGTCCGGCCCAGGCGCAGGGGTTTTTCGGTCTCGAACTCGATGGACACGAGCTTGGCGCCAGGGTCCACCTGGACGAGGATTTCGTCGAATACGGTCCGCGTGCCGAGCCGCCCGCGGGAGATTTCGGCGACGGCCAGCAGGCGCACGGTGCCGATCGCCCCCTTGGGCACCATGAGCGGGCCGCCATAGGGGGGCGTGCTGTCCACGGTGGCGATGAGCGAGGCCTGCGCCACGACCGCGCTGCCGTAGACGTAGTCCTTCTGCCAATACCGGTCGTCGGCGAGCTTGCCGTCCTTGGCCTGTCCGGGGCCTGCGGTCGTCTCCTGGTCGACGAGCGTTTCGTCCATCTCGCGGTACCAGAAATATTTCACGTTCACGATCCCGGCTTCCTGCCCCACGTTCACCTTGACCGTCACCGGCTGGCCGGCCTTGAGCACGGCGTTCTCCTTGGGCTCGAGGATCTTAAAGGCGAAGGCGGGCTGGGACATCAACACGAGTCCCGCGGCAACCGTCAACAGACAACAGGCCGATCCCCGCCGGGTGTTGTTCACGCTTGATTTGTCACGCATCATTGTCACCTCTCGAGATGGAACGGCACATCCGTCAGGATGACCCGCTCCTTGAACAGCAGCGCGCCCTTGAGCATGAGCGCGCGCTGGTTGTGAAGGATATTCTGCCACCACCTGGCGGGAAGGATTTCCGGGATGACGACCGTGACCCAGCCATGCGGGTCCTTGTCCAGGGTATCTTCGATGTAATCGAGCAGCGTCACCAGCACCGAGCGATAAGGGGAGGGCAGCACGACCAACTGAACCCCGCAGCCCCATTGGGCCCACTGTATTTCGACCTTGGCCGTGTGCTCCTTGTCCACATCCACCAACACGGCTTGGACGGCCGCCCCACGGCTGCGCGCATAGTCCACGGCGCGGATGACGGCCCGGTTCACGCCGCTGATCGGAATAATGACGGTGTTCTTGCGCGGCATCGGCGGACGATGGTCGCGCGTGAGGGTGATCTGCTCGTCGACGGCTATATAATGGGCGTGGATGGCTCGAAACCACATGATGATGATGGCCGTGAGGACCACGACGATCCAGGCGCCGTGCATGAACTTGGTGCCGCCGATGATCAGGGTGGCCACGCCGGTGGTGACGGCGCCGACCCCGTTGACGATCAATTTTTTTCTCCAGTGCGGGCCCTTCTTGGACAGCCAGCGCTTGACCATGCCGGCCTGCGACAGGGTGAAGGAGACGAACACGCCCACCGCGTAGAGCGGGATCAACGCGTGCGTGTCTCCGTGAAAGGCGATCAGGAGCAGCACGGCCAGGACGCCCAGGATCGTGATGCCGTTGGAAAAGACCAGCCGGTCGCCGAAGGACGCCATCTGGTGCGGCATGTAGCTGTCCCGAGCCAGGATGGACGCGAGGTGCGGAAACCCCGTGAAGGCGCTGTTGGCTGCCAGGACCAGCAGGATCATGGTGGAAATCTGCACCGTGAAGTACAGCGGCCCGCCGCCGAAGATGGTGCGTGCCAGTTGGGAGACAACGGTTTCGTCCGCCTTGGGAATAACGCCGTAATAATAGGCCAGGCCGCTGATGCCCATGAAGAGGGTCGCCAGGATGAGCGACATGCTGAGCATGGTGACAGAGGCGTTGTGGGGCTCGGGCTTGCGGAAGGCCTTGACGCCGTTCGAGATGACTTCCATGCCGGTGACGGCCGCGCAGCCGCCGGCGAAGGCCCGGAGAATCAGGAAGGCCGTGAGGCTTTCGACGACGGGAGCCCCACCGGGGCCGGCCTGCGGAGGCACGGGTTGGGTGTGCCCGAGCAAAATCTGCCCCACGCCCATGCCGACCATGCCCAGCAGGACCACGACGGACAGATGGGTGGGGACGGCGAAGACCATGCCCGATTCGCGGACGCCGCGCAGGTTGACCAGGACCATGAGCACGATCGCCGCCACGCCGAGGGCGATGCGATGTTCGTAGAGGGCCGGCACGGCCGAGGTGATCGCCGCCACGCCGGCGGCGACGCTGACGGCGACCGTCAGAACGTAATCGATCATGAGCGCCGCCGCCGCGATCAGGCCGGGCCACTCGCCGATGTTGGAGCGGGCCACGATGTAGGCGCCGCCGCCTTCCGGGTACTCATGGATGATCTGGCGGTAGGAGATCGTCAGCACGCCGACCAGGAAGACGATGGCAAGACTGACGGGAATCGACCACCACACGGCCGCGGTGCCGGCCAGGATCAGGACCAGGAGGATTTCCTCGGTGGCATAGGCCACGGAGGAAATGGCGTTGGACGAAAAGATGGCCAGCGCGACGGTCTTGGACAACCGTTCGTGCGCGGCATGGGCGGTTTTGATGGGAGACCCGAGGAGCAAACGCTTGAGGAGCATGGGAGCCCATTATCGCACAAACCGGTCCCGCACTGTAAACGGGCGAACCCGTACCCGTCGTACGACGGACCGGGCGCGTTGCTTGACATAGGTAGGAGTGCGGCATACGATCAAAACAAAATTTTAGTCGGGCGTGTTGAAGTTCGCAATTCTTGGAGTCGGCCATGCGTCAGCATGCGTCTACATGGTGGAAGCAGCTCCACGTCCAGCAAAAGGTCTGGGTGAGTCTGCTCGGACTGTTTATCCCCCTCGTGTGTGCCCTCGCCGTCCACGTGGCACTCATCAAACAACTCCTTACAATCCAGGAACAACGGCATGCCGCGATCCTGGCCCGCGAGCAGGTCCATGTCCTCCGCCGGCTCGGCGTGGACGTCGAAGATGCGTTCCGCGGCTACCTGCTGACGAAGCAGGGAGCCTTTTTGACCCCCATGGACCAGGCAGAACGGAAAATCAAGCCTTCGGCCGCCACCATGCTGGCGCTGACACGCGACATGCCGGAACTGACGCCAGACGTGCAACGTGCGGTGGCGCAGCTGGAGGCCCTGCTGGAGTCCAAGCGGGACTTGATCAACAATTTTCGCTCGGGCCGGGAGACCGAAGTCCTGACCTATGTCCGATCGGGAGAGGGATTGCGGGTGTCGGATGCGGCGCTGAGCGAGTTTCGGGTGATCGAGGACCGGCTCGAACAGCGGGTTGAGGTGCTGGAGGAAAGGGGAGCGGGCCTCGCGCGGTATGCATTTTGGGGACTCCTGCTGGCCCTGGCGGGGGTCATGGGGATGGGACTGATCGGAGCCCGGCTGCTGGCGGTCTCCATCACCGGGCCACTCGCCGTCTTGCAGACCTCGGTGGCCGCACTGGGGTCTTCCCGGCCCCTTGGGCCGATCGCCGTCTCTTCGACGGACGAGATCGGCCAATTGGCGCGTGCCTACGAGCAGATGGCCCGGCAGGTCCAACAATATATCCAGGAACTGGAAGCCCTCAATGCCGTGGGCTCGGAGATTACTACGATCGGACCGGACGGGCTGGAAGGCGTGCTGCACCGCATTACGAACCGCGCGGTGGAGCTGATCGGCGCCGATGTCTGCATGGTGATGCTGCGGAACGAGAGAATGCAATGCTGGGTGGTCGAGGCCGCGTCGGGCGAATGGAACGAGCGGTTGCACAAAACGGTCATGTTGTGGGAAGAGTTTCCCGTCTCGGTCCGGGCTTTCCAGTCGAAAGAGCCGGCGTTCGGCGAGCGCATGCGCAGCGACCTGAGGCCGGAGGTGGTCCGGCGGAACCTCATCGGGGAAAGCATGCTGTCCATCCCGCTGCTGTCGCAGGGCACGCCGTTCGGAGTGCTCGTGCTGCTCCAGGAGCGGGTGGTGCTCGCGGACGACTGGAACGTGCGCCTGGGGAAGGGCCTGGCGGACGAGGCGGCGATGGCCTTGACGAACGCGCGTCTCTTCGAACGCGTCAAGGAGGAGGGGAAGGGGCTGCACGCCCGCCTGAGGCAGCTTGAACAACTGGCGGAAACGCTGGCGCAGGATTTGCGCTCTCCCGGGGAGCGGATGGGGGAGTTTGCGAAGATGTTGCTGGGAGAGTATGGGACCCGCCTGGACGAGCGGGCGACGCGCTGGCTCCGGTTCATTGAGGAAAACGGGCAGTTGTTGCACAAGCGTGTGGAGGATATCCTGGCCGTGGCACGCATCGGCGGGCGGACGGCGGCCGTCGAGGCCGTGGATCCTGCCCTGGTGGTTCAGGACGTGCTGAAAGCACGGGCCGGCGAGCTGGAGCGGCGGGGCATGCGCGTGCGCGTCGAGGGAGTTCCGCTGATGGTGGCCTGTCACCGCGCGTATCTCTATCAAACCGTGGACAACCTGGTCTCGAACGCGGTGAAGTTTTCCTCCGACCGTCCTGCCCCTTCCATTGAGATCACGTGGAATCAAAAGGGGGAGCGCGCGCATTTCTCGATCACGGACAACGGGATCGGGATCCCCGAGGCGGACCGGCGCCGCGTGCTTGACCCCTTCGTCCGGTTGAATCCCACCGCAACTCAGGGAAGCGGAATCGGACTGGCGATCGTCCGGCGAATCGTCGAGCTCTATGGAGGGGAGATCCGGATCGAGCCGAACGAGCCGTCAGGCTGCAGGATTTCATTTACCCTGCCGGTGCTCGGAGACTTTGTCTCACGGGAAAGCGCGGAACTGGTTCATTAGGGGGTGGGTGCGCGGGGCATTTTGTGCGCACGGGAGGAAGTGCATGGCGGGTGTGGTCCTGAATCCGGTGGCGGGCAAACATGGAGGGCGTGCGCCCTTTACCATCCTGGTCGTCGAGGATGACCCCTCCGATACCGAGTTGGTCCTCCACGTGCTGGAACAGGCCGAGTTGAAGGCCATCGAAGGCGAGATCGAACTGCAAGTGCGGTCGACGGCTGAAGGCGCATTGACGCTCTTGCGGGAGCGACCAGTGGATCTCGTGCTGACGGACATGATGTTGCCGGGAATGGATGGCCTGGACCTGGTCAGCAAGATCCAGGAGATCGAACGGGACCTCCCCGTGCTGGTCATGACGCGCGTCAGCAGCGTACAGTCCGCCGTCGAGGCGATGCGGAGGGGGGCCTACGATTACGTGCTCAAACCCTTGAACGCGGCCGACCTCGGCATGCGTCTCCACAAGGCGATCCGAATCTCGGAAATTCTGCGCCGCCATGCCTCCCTTGAACGCATCGTGCACCAGACCCAGCAGCACGAGAGCCTGATCGGGCTCAGCGCCCCGTTCCAGGCCATCATGCGGCAGGTGCGGGAAGCCGCGCAGGTACGATCGACGGTGCTGATCACGGGAGAGACCGGGACCGGCAAGGGACTGATTGCCCGGGCGATCCACGAACAGAGCCGCGAGCGGGACAAGCCGTACCAAATCATCGATTGCACGACGTTTCCGGAGGGCATGGTCGAGAGCGAGCTGTTCGGGCACGTGCGGGGCGCGTTTACGGGCGCCATTGCCGACAAGCCGGGGCTCATCGAACTGGCCAATGGCGGCACGGTGTTTCTTGACGAAATCGGCGACCTTCCGCCGCCGCTCCAGGCCAAGCTGCTGCGGGTGCTGGAGGACAACGAGGTGCGCCCGGTCGGCGGGACGCGGTCCAAGCGGGTGGACATGCGGTTTATCGCCGCGACCAACCAGAATCTTGAGGAGAAGGTCAAGAACGGCTCGTTCCGGAAAGACCTGTATTACCGCCTGGCGGTCGTGTCCATCCCGGTACCTCCGTTGCGCGAGCGTGTCGAGGACGTGCCGGCCATCGCCCGGCATTTACTGGCGCAGTTCGGGAGGGAAATGGGCAAACGGCAGTGTCAGTTGGATTCGTCGGCAACAGCGGAGCTGACGGCCTATTCCTGGCCTGGCAACGTCCGGGAATTGCGAAACGTCATCGAGCGCGCGGTGATGCTGGCCACTTCCGACGTCATCACCAAGGCCGTGATCAAGGCGCTGCTGTCGACCGCGCGGCAGGATGATTCAAACGGCTCGCTTGCCTCCTATGCGGGGCTGCCCTACATGGAGGCGAAGGAAAAAGCCCTTGAAGATTTCACCAGCGCCTACCTGCAAGCCAAGCTGTCCATGTACGAAGGGCACATCACGAAGGCCGCCGAGGCCAGCGGGATCCCCCGGCAACATTTTTCACTCCTAATGAAGCGCTACCTTGATGGCGGTGAGCCAGACCGTGCCTAATCCGGTGGGTTCCCAAACGGTATCGCGCTTCACTCGACCCGCTTTAACATTGGACAGTAAATTCCTGCGTTTGGCCTCCCACGTTCCCTATCCGTTACGCATGGCCTGTTCTTATTGTCGATAAGGCATTAAAGCCTGTTGATAACATCCATTTGCAGAGATCATCTGCAGTGAGAATATTAATTTATACCTCACTTAAGTTACTGTTTTTATTTACTAAATAGTTACAGAATAGATAAGCGAATATTTAGATATTCATTTTTTCAGGAACGACTGATTAAATTTTGTCAAAAGCGATACAAATTTATCTGATTTTAATTATATAAAACAATGACTTATATATCTCATCGATTTAATCACTCTTCTCGGCAATTCCTGGCAATGCCCTTGCTATAAAACAGGCAAAGGTGTGGAGTGTCTTCAAAACCGAGGGTATGGAAGTTAACGAAATGTCGGTTGGTTTTTTAATAGCAGGGAGGTAGACACGATGTTTTTATCACGGCGTCAATTTTTGAAGGTCTCAGCCGGCACGGTGGCCGCGGCGGCAGTCGCGGACAAGGCGCTGGCATTGACCGCGTTGCAGCCGGTCATCGAGGTGGGCAACCCCCTCGGCGA
>JBFGRH010000051.1:0-11027 GCA_041563795.1 Nitrospiraceae bacterium
ATGGCCCGCAAGGCCTTGTCCTTGATCGGGGCCGTCAGAAGGGCCATCGGCCTGACAGACTCCCTGGCCTTTTTTGCGATGTTTTGGATATAAATCTTAACCGGTACTTCAACCATTGTTTACCTCGCCAGAAGCACTCACTTTGCAGTGATCAGTCGTTGTTCGGAAACCGAAGACTGACAACTGAAAACAGACAACGTTCTTCGCGGCGGGACTATAGCATCCGTTTCCGTGGCGAGTCAAAAGCCCATTCGCCAGGAACGGCTTGTTCATTTGCACAGATTTCCCTTAGAATGCGATTTGTGACGCCACAGGAAGCCCGCACCCACTACACCTACCTGCTGACCCTCTGCATCCGGAAGGAGGAGGCCTTCGGCCCCCTGGCGCTCGCCTTCAGCAAGGAGCAGGACCTGGACAAGCTGGGGCTGCTGCCGGAGGAGCAGTTCAACCTCTACATGGCCATCGCGGGCGCCTTCGCGGCGGAGCCGAAACGATACCAGCAGAAGCTCGAATGCCTGCAGAAGGCGCAGAAGCTGCTGCCGAACACCCCCTACACGCATCCGGAGATCGCCCAGCTGCTGGCCCAGGACATCCAGAAGACCTCGGCCGAGCTCACGCTGTACAACGAGGCCATCAAGGTGCCGCGGACCGTCGCGCTGGACAAGCAGCGGATCATCGTGGAGACGGACCTGCCCGGCTATTTCCTCGACGTCGCGCAACGCCGCGCCGGCGAGTACTACCAGAACAAGTTCAAGATCCCCAAGGAAGCCAAGCTGGCCCAGCACTTCGGCTCGACCCCGAAAAACTTCGAGCCGGACAATCCGACGCTGCACAAGGAATTCGAGGGCGCCTGCGCGCCGTTCATGGCCGCCCGCACGAACGCCTTCCACATGATGCTGCCCTTCGACTTGAAGATCAGCCGGAAGCCGGACGATCCGCTGGACGCGGGCGTGCGCATCTTTTACGCGAAACCGGGCTACTCCTTCCCGCTGCGGTACGAGATGGGAAAGCTGTGCAGCTACCACGACGGGAAGGCCCAGGACATCGCGCTGGACGATCCCCACCTGCGATTCGTGTCTTTCTCGCCGGTGAAGGAACGGGAACTCGCGCTGCCGCCGGCCGCGGGCCCGAACGACCCGCCGCCTGAAGTGGCCCTGCCCCTGGCGTTCCTGGAACATACCGGCTCCCTGGGCACCTATCTGCAGATCAGCTGCAACTTCAAGGTCTGGTTCGATAGCGCCGCGGTGTCGGTCCTGATCCAGGGGGCGCCGGACCTGAACGAGTATGGCCTGCAGGGCGGCGCGGGCCTGATGACCAGGACCTACGCCTCGGACAAGACACAGGCCTACGTGGAGAACTTCAGCCAGCCCTGGCAGGAGGGACTGAGTTATAACTACGTGAACTTGCATCTCCAGCTCCTGCCGGACACGGACACGGCGTTCATCCCGTTCAATACGCCGATCTTCAGCATCTATCCAACCCTGAACCGGCAATGCGTGAAGTTCGAGAGCCGGGCCTCCATGGACAAGACCTGACCGGCCCGGACCGCGCGCATGATTGATCTTCGAAGCGATACGGTCACGAAGCCTTCACAAGCCATGCGCGACGCCATGGCGCGCGCCGAGGTGGGCGACGACGTCTACGGGGAGGACCCGACAGTCAACCGTCTGCAAGAGTTGGCCGCGGCGCTCGTGGGCAAGGCCGTCGCGCTGTTCGTGCCGTCCGGCACGATGGCGAATCAGCTCGCGCTGCGCGCGCAGAGCCAGCCCGGCCAGGAAGTCATCGTCGACAGCCGCGCGCACATGTTGCGCTACGAGCAGGGCGCGGGCAGCGCCCTGTCGGGTGTGCAATTCCACTGGGTGCCCGGTGAGCGGGGCATCATGACGCCCGAGCAGGTCGAGGCCGCCATCCGCCCGAAGGACCCGCACACGGTCCAGACCGCCCTCATCTGCATCGAGAACACCCACAACGTCGGCGGCGGGACCATCTATCCCCTGGCAAGCGTGGAGCGGATCGGCGCCATCGCCCGGCAGCGCGGCCTTCCCCTGCACATGGACGGCGCGCGGTTGTTCAACGCCGTCGTGGCCACCGGCGCCTCCGCCACCGAGTATGCGAAACACTGCACGACCGTGTCCTTCTGCCTGTCGAAGGGATTGGGCGCGCCGGCCGGCTCGCTGATCGCCACGAACGACCGGGACATGCTGGAGAAGCTCCGCCGGTTCCGCCGCATGTACGGCGGCGCGATGCGCCAGGCCGGCGTGCTGGCGGCCGCCGGACTGTATGCCCTGGAACACAACATCGCCCGCCTCAAGGACGACCACGAGCACGCCCGGCGACTGGCGACGCTCCTGTCGCAGAATCCGTCCGTCTCCCTTGACCTGAAATCCGTCGAGACGAACATCATCTTCTTCGACGTCGCCTCCAGCCGCTCCCCCGCCGATCTGGTGGCCGCCCTCAAGGCCGAGGGCGTGCTGATCAACGCCGTCGGCGGCCGTTCATACCGGGCCGTCACCCACCTCGACGTCTCCGCGGAGGACATCGAACAAGCCGGGCGGATCTTAACCCGCGTTATTCATGCGGGTTCGTGACGAACCCGCTGAGACGCCAAGCGAGACGGGCGCGTGGAGCCCCGAGAGGCCGAGGCGTACTTGAAACAGTACGGTGAGGTCGCGAGGGGCGAGCCCGCCCGCCTGCGTGCCCTAATGACGCACGCAGGCTCGTCGGAGCGGCGTATCGGCGGGTGTAGTAGAAGCCGCCATGGATAATGCGGGTTTAACGCGCGTCTTGTCACAGTAGCCGCAAACGGGGTACAACTATCCTGTCGATTCTTATTATTGTTGACTGTTCACGTTGACTGTCATGTTAGACGCCGTGTCGTTCAAGCAGATCAGCCAGATCCTGGAGTTGACCGATCAACTGGGGCTCAACCGGGAATGGGTGGAGATCCCCCTGACGCCGGAATCACCAGGCGTGGTGCGCAAGCTCCCGAACGGCAAGCTGCAGATCGTCGTGGACGCCGTCCAGCCCTTTGAGCAATGGCTGGCGACATTGGACGCACAAATCAAGCAGGTCAACGGTCCATGAGCCAATCCCCCTTGGAAACATCACCGTCCCCGAGCCGTGAGGAGCTCAACGCGGAGTTGCTCCCCGTCCCCGAGCCTCCGGAAGAACCGCCCACGCCGGAGCCGCCCGGCACGGACAAGATCATCGCCCATGCGGTGGGGCACGTCCGCGGCAAACGCGGGGGCGATCTGGTGGCCGTGCTCCTGGTCGGCTCGGGTGCGCGCCGGGCCCTCACCCCCCACAGCGACCTGGACTTGATCGTCCTGGTCAAGGGCAGCGACGAAGGACAGGACATCATCCGCATTGCCGACCGCCATATCGACATCCGGTACCGGAGCGTGGAATCCGTGGAGGAGGAGCTGGCGCATTCGCTGCGGCTGGCGCCCCTGCTGCGGAAAGCCCGCGTGCTCTTTGAACACGAAGCGGCCGGCACGATGCTCATCGACCGGGCGCAACAACGGTTTCGCAAAGGACCACCCCAGGCAGGCATGCACGAGAAAATCCGCCTCAAGGCCGCCTGCCTTCACTGGCTTGGCAAGGCCGAGGACCTGCTCGGCAGCCAGCCGGCGACCGCCGAGTATTTACTGGCGACGTTTTTCGAAGAACTGCTGCTGGCCTTTTTCCGCATCCGAGGCCTCTGGCTGACGGCTCCGGTGGACATGATGCGATTCGCCGCCTCACGCGACACCGCAATCGGCGAGTTGCTGGAGCGCTTCCAGGGAGCGACCACAACCGCCGCGCGCCTGGACGCAGGCCGGCAACTGGCGCAGCAGCTGTTCAGGGACGTCCCCAATCCCCAACGAGTCGATTAGCTGGCCGAGTCAACAGTTATCAGTCGTCAGTTTCCGGAACTGAAAATCGAGAACTGACCACTAAAACCGTCCTTGGTCCCTGTCCTCATTCTCCGTGTATAATGCCTCCATGCAGGCGCTTCGTGTCGCCCTCATCGCTCTGACCCTCAGCTCGTTCATCCCGGTTTCCACGACCCTTGCCCAGGATGCCCCGCTTCCAGGCACCTGGACCACGCTCGCATCCGCCCCGACCAAGCGCACGGAGGTGACCGCGGCGGTCCTGGGCGGAAAGATTTACGTGCTCGGCGGATTCGCCGAGCCGTCACTGAGCAACCTGTCCAGTCTGACCATCACGGACAGGGTTGAGGTCTACGATCCCTCGACGAACGAATGGACGACCCGTGCGCCCCTGCCGGTCGGCCTGCACCATGCCGCGGCGGCTGTCCTTGAGAACCGCCTGTATGTCGTCGGCGGCTACACGCGGTCGTTTCTGGCCCTGTGGCATCCGGTGGCCACCGTCTACATGTACGACCCGGAGACGAACGCCTGGACGGAACGGTCCCCGATGCCGACGCCGCGCGGTGCGCTGGCCGTGGCCGCGTCAGGCGGCAAACTCTACGCCATCGGCGGCTACGACGGGGAACGCAACAGGCCCGAGGTGGAGGTCTACGACCCGGCGGGCAATGCCTGGACCGCCGCGGCCCCCCTCCCGACTCCGCGCGACCATCTCGCGGCCGCCACGGTCGGCACGCGGGTCTACGCCATCGGCGGCCGCGTGAACCAGAGCTACGCGCGCAATCTCCCGACCGTCGAGGCCTATGACCCGGCCGCAGATCGCTGGACGCAGGTCGCCGATCTTCCGACCGCGCGCAGCGGGATCACGGCGGGCGTCATCCACGACATGATCTACGTGCTCGGCGGAGAAGCGCCGGAGGGCACGTTTCGGACCAACGAGGCCTACTCGCCCGGCACCGACCGGTGGCACAGCGCCCCCTCCATGCCAACCGGACGGCACGGTCTGGGCTCCGCCGTCGTCGACGACCGGCTCTATGTCATCAGCGGAGGACCGACGCCGGGCGGCTCCTACAGCAACGCCAATGAACGGTTCACCCCGGCGGGCCAGCGGACGTCCGGCCGCGCCTCCTCCCCGACGGTCGGCGCCGTCATGGCGATGCTGGCCACCTTCGAAGATGCCGGCGTCCTGCCGCCCGAACAGAGCCCGGATGCCAACCGGATCATCAAAGCGCTCATTCAATTCCAGGCGGCGTTCATGAAAAGTCCGCATCCGGCGATCCAGCGCTGGCTCCACGAGGCCCTCGCCGCCAAGTTCGGCCGGGAGGCGCCCGCCGCGGAGGATGCCTTCAAGACCGGGGGGTGGACCTCCCGGTCCTTTGAAGCGGTGGTGGACTTTGCTGCAACCACGCCGGTGTGGAACGCGCCGGACCTGTCCGAGGGATTTCGCGCCTTCAACGTGGGCCGGTCCGACTTCGACCTGCTGACACGCATCTATACCGAGGCGCGGACGCAGTATGCATCCCGGGGACGGGACATCCACGACGCCTTTGCCGCCCGACGCAAGACGATGCCGGGCGCGCGCCCGAGGCCACGTGACGAGCAACCGAGAAATCTGTAGAATAGCCCGCGACTGGCGGGAACCCCCTTGCTGCTCACGCCTAACCGAGGAGACCGACATGGCCACCAAAGCCTACATCCTGATCAAGGTGAAGACGGGCAAGACGAAGGAGGCGGTCAAGTCGCTGCGGAAGATTTCCGGCGTGGAACGCGCCGATCCCTGCTTCGGGCGGCCGGACGTGTTCGTCTTCGTCGATGTCGCGGATGAAAAGGCGCTGTCCGACGTGGTGATCTCGAAAATTCACACGATCGACGGCGTCGAAGAGACCGACACGCACATCGTCGCGGATACCTGAGGCCGCGTGATCGGTCATTCGTCGATCGCTCCGAACAACGACTGACGAGTGACGAATGACGAATTACGAAGCGCGGACCACTTTCACCGTCTCCCCGGTCCGTGCGGATTCATAGCACGCCTCCGCGATCTCGACGGCCCGCAACCCGTCCACCCCGGTCACCGGCATCGGCGCGCCCCGCGTGACGGCCTCGCAGAATGCGCGCAGCACCGCCTCGACCGTCGGCACATCCTCCACCGCCTGCTCCGTGACGACGTTGCCCGCCGACACCAGGCGCACGCGATGACCGTACCAGTCCGCGCTGAGCTGTCCGTCCGCCCCGATCCATTCGGCCCGTCCGACACGGCCCCCGGCCACCCGCGAGACATCCAGGATAACCGGCATCCCACCCGTGGTACGCGCGCTCACGAGCGCCCGCGATTCGGCGGCGCCCGGCGAGGGACGGTCCATCTCGCAGCGCACCTCGGCCACCTCCTCGCCGGTCAGGAACCGGACGACATCCAGCTGATGAATCCCGATCTCCAGCAGCGCGCCGCGGCCGCCGTAATCCCCGGGATGGCGCAGGACGTCGGGCCTGGGCTCGATGCGGTTCGTCAGCGTCAGGTACCGCCGCTCTCCCGCGGAGCCGAGCTGCGACTTGAGGGCGAGAATCGCACGATCGAACCGGAGGGTGTGCGCGGTCATGAGAGGGACCCCGGCCCCGCCGGCCGCCTGCACGATCGCCCGCGCGTCGGCAACCGTGCAGCCCAGGGGCTTTTCAACCAGCAGCGGCTTGCCGGCCCGCACCGCCGCCAGGCAGATCGGCGGGTAGCATGATGGCGGGGTGACGACGACGACCGCCTCGACGCGGGGATCGGCGATCAGGTCCTCATAGTGTTGGAAAAACGTCGCGCTGTGCTCGGCCGCGACGGCGTGCCCCTGCGCGGCATCCCGCCGGCACACCGCGACCAGCCGGCCCCCCGGCGAATCTTCCCGCAGATGGCGCACGTAGCGCATCCCGTGCCGCCCCAGACCGATCAGGCCGATGCCCAGCGGTGTCATGGCGGGGGAGCATAATTCGTCCGCCATGAATTGACAATGTTTTCTTGCCGCCGTTATAGTACGACGCACGCTATGACGCTACACGCCTCACGTTTCACGCTTCTCGACTGACCCATGCCACAACGCACCACTCCCTTCACGCTCGATCAAATCGGCACCGGAACCGCCCGCTTCCCCAGTGTCGGCACCATCCCGAACATCTCGGACCAGTCCGTGGACCCGTACTTCCTGACGCGCATGCCGAAGACCGCGCAGGTCGAGGCCCTGCTCTTCTGGCCGCAGGTGAAGGGCACCTATCCCGGGCTGGTTATGCTGCACGAGGCCTGGGGATTGAACGTGCAGATCAAGGAGCTGGCCAATCGCCTGTCGTGCGAAGGCTATGCGGTGATCGTGCCGAACCTCTACACGCGGCAGGGCGGCATGGTCACGGCCAATGCGGAGGCCGCCGGCATGCTGATGGCGCGCGCCAAGGAGGCCGACCTGCTGCAGGACATCAACCAGTGCTGCGAGTACCTCAATACGATGGATTACGTCAAACGCAACGTGCACGGCGTCGTGGGGTTCGGCATGGGGGGCACGCTGGCCATCAAGTTCGCCTGTCAACGCAAGCGCCTGCGCGCGGCGGTTTCCTACTATGGAAAGCCGGCGCCTCCGTTCGAGCCGCTGGACGGGCTGCAGACCCCGATCCTCTACCACCACGCGGGAGCCGACGACACCGTGAGCGACGCCGAGGTGGAGCACTTCCGCCAGGCCGCCGAGGAGCGGAAGAAGCGCGTGACCATCCACAAGTACGACGGCGCGCCGCACGCGTTCTGCAACGACAGCCGCAAGGAGAGCTATCGGGCCGACGCCACAGAGCAGGCGTGGGAGCGCACGATCGAATTCTTCAAGGAATCGTTCAAAGCCGACCTGCAACAACCAGGCAAATGATCCTCCAGCTAATCGGTGTCGCCCTGGCCCTCACGCTGGTCCTTGGACCGGTGGAAGCGGGTGCTGTCGAGGCGCCTCCGGCCGGTCCCAGTGACGAGAGCCTGCTCAAGTCGCAGCAATCGGCGATGCGGCTGTGCGGCACCTGGGAATGGACGGTCCACAACCACAAGAATCACCGGGAACAGAAGACCGCGATCGTGCTCCTGCCACCCGGGGCCCAGGCTCCTCCCAACCTGCCGCAGCCGGCCAAGATGGTCGTGATGGGCGATGCCGTCTATTTACGTTGGGAGTTTCCGGGAGGCTATCAGGAGGACAGCCTGTTGCTGGCCAAGGAGGACCGGCGCCTGGAAGGAACCTTTAAGAATAGCGTCGGCGACTGGGGCGCCATCACCGCCAAGCGCAGCTCTTCCTGCACCATTCGGTAGGAATCCCCCGCCAGCCGCTCGAATCCGTACGACGAATCGCTCTCAGCCAGACCGGCGGTCCGACGCACCGGTGGGCAGGGACGTTAGCAGGTGGGCGGGGTGCAGCCGCGGGCGGAACTCCATGAATATCTGATAGGCAAACAGCGATGGCCAGACCCGGCACAGGAGCAAGTGCCCCCACAGACACAGCCGGCTGAACATGTTGTCGCCGAAGACGAGCGGCCATGGAGCGGGTACGCCCTCTTGCCGGACCAGGTCAAACCCGGCCTCCTCGAACAACCGCCTGAGCGTGCAAAACGTGAATAGCCGGGTATGGGTGATGTCCAGAATGCCCTACTTGCCGTAGCTGAAGACCCCGCACAGGTGGAGCAGCCGTAACAGGATAAACCCGACATTGCCCGTGCTCACGATGAACCGCACCCTGGGATTGAACTTGAACTTGTCCCGCAGCAGATCGACAAACTGCTCCGGAGACTTCAGGTGTTCGATCACGTCCAGCATGGTGACGACCTCAACGCCGTCGGCCGCGACAGGCAAATCCGGCGCATTCAAGTCATGCTGTACGAATGCATCCAGCGTGACTCCCCGATCCAGGGGCGCGACATCGACCCCGATCACGGCGGCCTGGCGGCGTTCCTTCAGCAACCGGCCAAAATGTCCGCCGGCGCAGCCGAGGTCAACCACGCGGGCGCCGGTCGGTACCGCCTCGAGTGCCAGCGTATGCGTGCTGGCATAGCCGGTTTTCAACTGGTAATGGGCGTGACTCCCGTGGACCGGCCGGCAGTCGAATTTTCGATCGTAGATGATGCTGAGATCGGTCAATCGGGCCGAGAGCGCGGCCCCGACTGCCCTGACCCCTGCGACCAGGCCGAGTGGTTCTCCGCTGCCGGCCGGGACCGGCAGTTCGACGATCCGCATGCCGGCGCGAAACAGCTGGATGATGATCTCCGTGTCAAAGTTGCCGCCGTTGGTCGTAAGATCAAACGGAATCCGTCTGAGCGCTGGCACCGCATACACCCGATGGCCGGAATGCATGTCGCTCAACCCGGCGTCGAGCAGGAGGTTTTCCACCCAGCTCAGAATCTTGATGCCTGCAGGCCGCCCATCATCCCCCCGTTCCATTCCCCGTGAGCCGAGCACGACATCGGCCGTTCCCTCCCCTGTCAGTCTGACCATCCGGGCCAACACCTCCGGTCCAGGCCGGCCCTCGCCTCGCACCAGGGCAACAACATCGAATTTTTCGTCGATCGCATAGTGATAGCCGATCTTCTGGCAGCCGCCATCCCCCTGCCGTTCCGGAGTGTGCAAGGTCCGGAACGGGAACGGAATCCTCTCACGACCGCCTGCCGTCTCGCATTCGGCTACGGCGACACCGTTGGATGAATCGTCGATGACAAGAATTTCGACGTGAAAATCAGGCAGGAAGGTCCGGGGAATGCGATCCAACACCGACACGGATACGGATGCCCTATGACCGGTCACGAGCAGAAGCAGGAGCCGAGGCTTGTCCGAATGCCCGCCGCTTCCGTCGCGACTTCGACGCTCTGTCGGCAACGCGGTCGACTGGTTCGGGTCTGTGTCTCCCATGCCCGACTACTCTTGCCGGGCCGTCATATTTCCCTCCCCCACATCTCCTTCATGTACATCCCCCAGCCCCCCAGAAAACACAGGCCGCCGAACGGCGTCAGGGCTCCAAGCCAACGCACGTCCGAAAACACCAGGGCGTACAGACTGCCTGAAAAGAGCAGGATGCCGGCAACGAACAGCCAGCCGGAAACGTGGAAGCGTGCCTGCGGGTACTTGTACACGGCCCATCCCACCGCGAGCAGCGCCAGGGCATGGTACATCTGGTAGCGAACGCCGGTTTCAAAAACCGCCAGCATGTCCGGCTCCAGGATGGCCTTTAGCGAATGGGCGCCGAAGGCTCCCCCTGCGATGGCGAGGAATGCAAACAGGGCTCCGAGGACGAAAAACTGCGAGGCCATGCTCAGCTCGGGACACGACCGGCGCGGTACAGATCGTCCCGGATGATCTTTTCTGCCCTCAGCCAGTCCTCCTCCTCATGGCCTGGCTCACGGCCGCGTATTTCGAAGAGCTCATAGGCCTTCTGCGCGATGCGATCGCGGATCTCATCCGTCAGTTCGTAGGATTCGTAGGGCTTGGGGGACGAGGTGGATGCCACTTTCGACGCCGTCTTGGAAGCCCGCGGGGTTTTCGACTGTTTTTTCATTAAGTTCCTCCTTTCCTGCACTGCCGGAGCGCCCGGGATTCACGACACTCCGCAATTTCTACCCTACGGCAGGGCCCGTGCTTATTCAACTTGGAAGTGCAGTTGCAGAAGCGGAAACTTAAAACACTTGCGGGTTTTCTCCGGCCGCAACAATCTCGATAAACAGATAATAAGCGGCCGGTACTCGCAAGCATACTCAGAGAAAGCCAACACCACACTAAGGTTTTTCTCCGCTCGCACCAGTTACGATAAAACGATAATTAGCGAGCGGTACTCGAAAAATACCTACCCAACTTGAGGGGTTTATCCGACCGCCAAGAACGATTAGATGGCGGTCGGCTACAGCAAGCTGGGCGTGGTGCCGGAGCCCGGGATCGAACCGGGAGCCTCCTTGCGGAGGGAGGGATTTTAAGTCCCTTGCGTCTGCCAGTTCCGCCACTCCGGCTCGACGATATCGCCGGTGACTCTACACCCGGTCTTGAGAGGGGTCAACTTGAACGCAAACGGCCTGCGCCCCGGTGGGAACGCAGGCCGTTTGCCGATGAGAATGCGCGAGGGCCGGTTAGACCGCGGTCAGGCGCCGCATGTCCTTCTTGGCCAGCCAGATCTTGCCAGACTC
>JBFGRH010000052.1:0-10910 GCA_041563795.1 Nitrospiraceae bacterium
CCGAGCGACTCCAGCAGCCGCAGGGCCAGTTCTTCGCGCGGATCCTTGGCATCCAGGCACAGGTACTGGTCGTGGTCCAGCCGGCCGTCCTCGTACTCCACATGGTTCGACCACTGGGTGGGCAGCACCTGGTAGGGCCGCGTCTGCGGGAATTTCGGGATCGCCGGCATGAAGGTTTCGAAATCCAGATGGTGCACGGGATAGCGGACGGTCTTGAGCATGATCGGCAGCTTGGGACTGATCCACTCGAGATTGTCCTTCACGCGCCGTTGCCAGATGGTCAGGTTGAAGTCGGTCGGGATCTCGTCCATGGTCCGGATGCCGAGGCGCGTCAACTGCCGGAACGTCTTGTCCCCGCCCGGCAGATGGTAGACCCAGCGTTCGGGCTTGTCCTTCGTGCAATGGTCCCAGAACTGGCATTCATAGGGCGAGAAACAGTGCCCGTCCGGCTCGATGGCCGGCGGCGCCGGATCGGCCAGCATGGCCTTCATTTCGATCAGCTTGCTCGGCACGTCGGCCAGCCGCGCCTGCACCGGCTCGGTGCAATCCTGAATCCCGAAGAATGCCTGCAAGTCGAGCTCGCCGCCGGGATACACGTAGCGGGTGTTGATGTGCATGAGGCAGGACGTCGTCAGGATGGTCCCCGACCCCTGGATGACGTAGGTCTGGACGGCCAGGTCGTCGAGATGCACCTCCTTCACGCGCGAGGAGGATTTGACCTCGATCAGCCGCCAGACGGAGTCGCCGCTCTCCGCCGTCGAGAGCCGCTCGAGAATATCCACGCGGATGAAGACGTTTTCAAACATGAAGGCCGCTTCGAAAATGGCCGGCACCGCCGGATCGGCCAGCAGCGCCCTCGTGTGGGCGATCGCTTCCGCCGCGTGCTTGCGGTCGGCCGCCACCAGCACGCCGCCGGGAAACCGCTTCCGGGCCAGTTCCCCGATTTCGGTGCCCATGTCGAGGATGGCCTGCGTGGTTTCATCGTGCGCGGTGGCGAGGGCGGGATGGTAGATCTCCAGGAACAGCCGTTTGTGGCACTGGAGGCCTGAGAGAAACTTGGATTTGGACAGGCGATAGGAAACGGTCTCGGATGGGGACAGGCGTTCCGGCGAGATCAGCATCTTGCCGAAACAGAATACACAAGCCCTCGTGAAATAGCCAGCCTGCGCGGACGCTAGTTGGAAATCACCTGGACCGGGTCCGTCGAGAACACGTAGCCGCAGGCCCCGTCCGGCAGGCGCAGCTTGTAGGCCGTGAACCCCTGGCCCGCGTGATGCGTCACCACTTCGGTGGTATCGCCCAGCTTTTTCACCGCCAGCACGCTGTTGATCGTGAGGCCGGGCGTGGAGGGATTGACGGGCGTGGGCTTGGCCAGCACGTGCGTGGTGTCCGTGAAGGCCAGGGTCATCTGGAGGTCCTTGAAGCGATTGAGGGCCTGCGCTTCGATCTCCTGCCGGGTCAAGTCCCTCAGGTCGCGTCCAAACTCTTTGGTGTTGCAGACCGGTCCGCTCATCGCGAACGCTCCGACCCCGAGCACGAGAACCAGCAGGATGGCGACATGCTTGAACCGTATCGCCGGCCCCCTTCTCGGCGGAGGCGCATCGGATTCGTTGTCGAACTGCGCCTGATCATCGACGGCCTGCCTCATGTGGCCTTTCTCGAGGGCCGGGTGTCCTTCCCCGGTCCCTTCGTCAGTTCAATGCGAATGACTCCCTTCACGTTGGCGCACAGGTCGCCCAGCCCCGGCGCAACCAGCCGGAACGGGCCACCCGCGGTGTCCGGCACGGGCCCTCCATCCTGTTCGTAGATCAGCACGCCGTGCTCCCGAGCCTGCTCGAGGGTCAGGCTCGCTGCGAACTGCCCATCCTCCGAATGGAAGGTGACATGGTCCGCCTCGACGCCCAGGGCCGGAACCTCAAGTATCCCTTTGACCATGATGCCCTTTCCTTTGAGATTGGGCAGCATCCCGCCAGGATTGGTCACTTGATGCTGGGTTGGAAGCTTGGCCAGCGCCTCCCTGTCGAGTGTCACCGGCTGCACCACGACGCCGTCGATGCGGATGGTCCCCGGTCCGCCCTTTTCCCGCTCCATCACCGCCCTGACCATCGCCGTCAGGGCCTCGTTGACGGGCGTCGGAATCCCCAGATCCCTCCCCTTGCGGACGATGTAGCCGTTGAGCGCATCGATCTCGCTCGGCCGGCCCGCCTTCCAGTCGTCATACATCGACGTATGGATGTCCCGGATGGACTGCGTGATGCGGATCGTCTTCGACGCGATGTCGGGCTCCAGCGGAACCTTCAGTGCCGAGGCCACCGCCGCCACCTCGGCCACGACATGCCGGATCACCCCCAGCATCTCGGGATGGTCCAGGGCCTTGGCCACCCGGTCGTTGACCAGGACCGTGATGGGGTTGAAGACGCAGTTCCAGCACATCTTCTCCCACTTGCTCCGGCGGATGTCCTCGGAGAGCGTGCACTCGATGCCGGCCTGCGTGAAGAGCGCCGCGATTTGCTCCACCCGCTCGCTCTTCTTCCCCGTCATCTCCCCGATCGCCACGGCCCCCCGCTTGAAATGCTCGATCACGCCGGGCTCAAGGATCCTGGAATAGATGAAGGCGACCCCGCCCACGACACAGGCACGGTTCAACCGGGCGAGGATGCGGTCCTCGGTATCCACGCCGTTCTGCAGCGTCAGGATGACCGTTCGTGGTGTCAGGACCGGCTCGATCTGATCCAGCACCCCATCCAGATCGTAGGCCTTCACGCCGAGAATGACGAGATCGGGAGAGGGCAGGTCACGCGGATCGGAGGCCACTTTCGGATGAACGGTGAAGCTGCCGGCGGCGCTCCGGATGGTCAGGCCCTTCTCACGGACGGCCTCGCAGGTGCGTGGTCGCAGGAGGAACGACACGTTGGGATTGTTCCTGGCCAGGTGGGCGCCAAAGAATCCGCCGACCGACCCGGCACCGATGATCATGATCTGCTGCATCAGGCTCCCCCTAGCCCTCCCGCCGTACGTGCGCTACTATAGCACGCCCCCATGGAAAATGAGGTCCTGATGGCGGGATTGCCCGAAGTCAAAGCACGATTGGCGGCGGCCCGTTCCGTGACGGTCCTGACCGGCGCGGGGATCTCAGCGGACAGCGGCGTGCCGACGTTTCGCGGGGCCGATGGGCTCTGGCGGAATTTTCGCGCGGAGGATCTGGCCACGCCCGAAGCCTTCGCGCGCGATCCCCGCCTGGTATGGGAATGGTACAACTGGCGCCGCGAGTTGATCGCGACCAAGCGGCCCAATCCCGCCCATGAGGCCGTCGCCGAGATGGAACGGCGGTTTGATCGGTTCTGGCTGATCACGCAGAACGTGGACGGCCTCCATCGCGATGCCGGATCCACCAGCCTGTCGGAAATCCACGGCAACATCTGGAAAGTCCGCTGCACCGCCTGCGGACTGGTGGAGGACAACCGTCAGGTACCGGTTCCCATCCCGCCGGCCTGCACCGCCTGCGGCCGGCTGGCCCGTCCGCACATCGTGTGGTTCGGCGAATCGCTGGCCGCGGACGATATCGCGAAAAGCCATGCCGCGCTCGACGCCTGCGAGGTGCTGCTCATCATCGGCACCTCCGGCCTCGTCTATCCCGCCGCCTCCTTCGCGCCGGTGGCAAAATCGGCCGGCGCCTTTGTCGTGGAGATCAACCTGGATGCCACGCCGAATTCGGACATGGTGGATGTCGCGCTCCAGGGGCGCGCGAAGGATCTCGTCCCGCTGCTGCTTTAAGAAAGTTTTCAGTTCACAGTCGTCAGTGATCAGTTTCCGGAACTGATGACTGATAACTACAAACTGAGAACTCTTGACGCTTCGCTACAACGCGCCAAGCAGCGCCGGCAGCTGCTCGAGCGACTGGATGGTGGGCACGTTCATGGCCGACGAGGACGACTGGGACTCCCGCTCGATCAAGACCGCCTGCAAGCCGGCTTTTCTGGCCCCGTCCACGTCATCGCGGCGGCTGTCCCCCACGTGCACGGCATCCTCGGGGTCCATGGCATGCTTGTCCAGGGCGAGTTGAAAGATCTTGGGCGCCGGCTTGGCCGCATGGGCCAGGCTGGAGATCGTGATCGTGTCGAAGAGCTCCGCCAGTCCCAGCCCGCGCAACACGGTGAAGAGGCGTGAATCGAAGTTCGAGATGATCCCCAACTCGTGTCCCCGATCCTTGAGCCCCTTCAACACCCCCACCGTCTCCGGATACAGAGTCCAGTAGGAGGGTCCGGCGAACGCCTCATAGACCTCCTCGAAGTACTCGTCGAATCGTTCGAACATCCCGGCCCGGTACCAGACGTTGTGGACCACGTCGAACCACCAGAGCCGCTCGCAGCGTTTGATCTCCTTCGGATCGCTCACCGCGAACACCGGCGGCGGCGCGTCGGCGAAAGCGCGCGTGAAGGCCGTCTTGACGGAGGCGAGCAGCTCGGGCGTGCGCCGCACGCCGTACGGCTCGGCATGACGCAGGTAGATGTCCGCGACCGACCCCTTGACGTGAAAGAGTGTGCCGGCGGCGTCGAAAAAAATGACTTTCATGTGGGGCATCGAAATAGTTGGCAGATGTCAGTCATCAGTTTTCAGTTTTCGGATTGGGCCTTGGAACTGATGCCTGATGACTGACAACGTCCTTGCTTCTCAGTCGGTCAATGCCCTGCGCGCAATAGCCCAGCGGCAGCCAGCGGCATCTTCCGCAGATGTTCGGCAGGTCGTCCCCCGTGATCGAGCCGCGGATACGGTCGAGCACGTCGCGCCAGCGCACCAGGCTGCCGGCCTGCAGTCCCAGCCGCGTCAGGACCTGCCGGTCCTGGTCCCGCATGCCCGGTTCCGACCCGTCGCCGTTCAGCGTGCAGCCGGCCGGCGCCCGGTGCGGACAGGCGCCGCAAACCGCGTCCGGTTCCTCCACCAGTTCAACGGCATGGTCCGGGTTGTCGTTCAACCTGCGGTGAATGGAAGCCAGGTTGACGGTAAAGTCCTGGCTGTAGCCTTCCCCCTGGAAGCCCTGCAGACAGAGCAGCGTGTGCCCGCGCAATTGAATGGGTGGTGCCGGACGGGTGCTCATGGAACTCCCCGCGGGGGACGGAGCGGATTATTTCTTCTTGGCTTTCGCGGCGGCGGCTTTCGCCTCCACGCGCCGCTTCTTATCCCGCGCCTTCATGCGCCGGACGTTCTTGCGATGCTTCTTGTTGACCTTGCGTCGTTTCATGTGGCTGCGCGGCATAGTGTCGTCCTTTCCCCATGGTGGGTGCGTGTGAAACAGCTTGATGTATAACATAAAACCCTGTGCGCCGCTACGCCGCCGACGCCTTGCCCACCACCACATCGCATGTTACGATGCGCGCCAATCGAGCACGAGCCGAGCCGATGTCCGACAAGCAACTCGACAAGACCTACGAGCCGAAACAAGTCGAAGACCGGTGGTACCGCCTGTGGGTCGAGCAGGGTTATTTTCACGCCCCGCTCACCCATCCGGGCGCGCCCTACACCATCGTCATCCCGCCGCCGAACGTCACCGGATCGCTCCACATCGGCCATGCGCTGAACAATACGATTCAGGACATCCTGATCCGCTGGCGGCGCATGCAGGGCCGCAACGCCCTGTGGGTTCCCGGCATGGACCACGCCGGCATCGCCACGCAAAATGTCGTCGAGCGGCAGGTGACGAGCGAGGGCTCCTCGCGCGAG
Source organism: Nitrospiraceae bacterium (assembly GCA_041563795.1). Taxonomy (GTDB): domain Bacteria; phylum Nitrospirota; class Nitrospiria; order Nitrospirales; family Nitrospiraceae; genus 2-02-FULL-62-14. Next base: position 5,719 of record JBFGRH010000052.1, read on the forward strand.
CAACTGGGCCGGGACCGATTCATCGAACGGGTCTGGGCCTGGAAGGGACAATCCGGGGGCACGATCATCCAGCAGCTCAAACGGCTTGGCGCCTCCTGTGATTGGAGCCGCGAGCGTTTCACGATGGATGAGGGCCTGTCGAAGGCCGTCCGCGAGGTCTTCGTCCGGCTGTACGAGGACGGGCTGATCTACCGCGGCGAGCGGCTGATCAATTGGTGCCCGCGGTGCCTCACGGCGCTGTCCGACATCGAAGTCGAGCATGAAGAGACCAAGGGCAAGCTCTATCACATCCGGTATCCGCTCGCGGACGATCCCCAGACCGCCCTGACCGTCGCCACGACGAGGCCCGAAACGATGCTCGGGGACACGGCCGTCGCCGTCCATCCCGAGGACCCCCGCTACCGCCATCTGATCGGAAAGAAGGTCAGCCTGCCGCTGACCAGGCGCGAGATTCCCGTCATCGGCGATGCCGTCCTGGTGAACCTGGAATTCGGCACCGGCGCCGTCAAAATCACCCCGGCGCACGACTTCAACGACTTCGAAGCGGGCGAACGGCACCGGCTGCCGCGGATCGCGATCTTCAACCATCTGGCACAGCTTGATCCCAAGGGCCTCGCGGCCGCCGCCGTCGAGGATGCCGTCGCCACCGAGCTCCAGGGCCTGCCCGTCGGCAAGGCCAGAACGCGCATCGAACAGGCCCTCAAGGCGCGCGAGCTCCTGGTCAAGACGGAAGACCACAAGATGGCCCTCGGCAAGTGCTACCGCTGCAAGACGGTCGTGGAACCCTATCTCTCGCCCCAGTGGTTCGTGAAGATCAAGCCCCTGGCGGAGCCGGCGATCAAGGCCGTCGAGGACGGACGCATCCGCATCGTCCCCGAGGGCTGGACCAATAATTATCTGGGCTGGATGCGCGACATCAAGGACTGGTGCATCTCGCGCCAGATCTGGTGGGGCCACCGGATTCCCGCCTGGTACTGCACCACCTGCAACCGCGCGGCGATGGCGGAAACGGCCGCCTCGACGCCGTCGCAGCCGGCCTACACCTTTCTGGCCACGGCCAGGCCGATCGTCGGCCGGAGCGCGCCTTCCCACTGCCCGACCTGCAAGCAGCAGGAATTCAGCCAGGATTCGGATGTGCTGGATACCTGGTTCTCCTCGGCCCTCTGGCCCTTCTCCACGCTCGGCTGGCCGGACCAGACGCCGGACCTGAAAAAGTTCTACCCGACGTCGACGCTCGTCACGGGTCTCGACATCCTGTTTTTCTGGGTCGCCCGGATGATCATGATGGGACTCAAGTTCATGGGCGAGGCGCCGTTCCGTGACGTGTACATCCACGCCCTGGTCCGTGACGCCGAAGGGCAGAAAATGAGCAAGTCCAAGGGCAACGTCGTCGATCCCCTCCACGTGATGGAGGAGTACGGGACCGACGCCCTGCGCTTTACCCTGGCCTCCATGGCCTCGCCCGGACGCGACATCAAGCTGGCCGAGGAGCGCATCGAGGGCTACCGCAACTTTGCCAACAAGATCTGGAACGCCGCACGGTTCATCCTCATGAACCTCGATGGTCCGCGTGAAGCCGTCCCCCTGAAGGAGCGCTCCTTCGCCGACCGCTGGATTTTCAGCCGGCTCAACACGACCATCCGGGACGTGGCCGTCGCGCTCGAGCAGTACCGTTTCGATCAGGCCTCGAGCCATCTCTACCAGTTCATCTGGCACGAGTACTGCGACTGGTACCTGGAAATGATCAAGCCCTCGCTCCAGCACAAGGACTCCGCCGAGGCCAGGCGGACCAGGCAGAGCCTCGTCGACACGTTTGAAACCGTGCAACGGCTCCTCCATCCCTTCATGCCGTTCATCAGCGAGGAGCTCTGGCAGGCGATGCCCCATGAGGGCCCGAGCATCGTGATCGCGCGGTATCCCGAATATCGGAAGGACTGGGCCGACGAGGACATCGAGCAGGAGTGGGGACACCTGCATCAGTTCGTCATGACGACGCGCACCATGCGCGTGCTGCTCAACTATCAGCCCGGGAAGGTGATCGCGGTGTTCGGCGACGCGCAGGATGACCGCGTGCGCGGGGTCCTGCAACGCCAGCAATCGCACCTGACGCATCTGGGCCGGGCCGACCTCCACGTGGGCCCGGTCGGGCAATGGCCCGCCCGGAACGTGCTGCGGTGGGGCATCGGCAGCCTGACGGTCGGCATGTCGGTCGAGGGGGATGTCGACATCGGGAAGGTGCTCGACCGCATCCAGAAGGAACGGGACGAAAAGATCAAGGAGTCGGCGCGGCTCGAATCGAAGCTGAAGAACCCGGATTTCCTCGCGCACGCGCCGGCCGAGGTCGCCGAGGATCACCGGCAGCGTCTGCAGACGCTCCGGCGCGAACAGGCCCAGTTGACCGACAGCGAACAGCAAGTCCAGACCATGCGGTCATGACACCCGCACTGTCGCGGCAGATTCGCGCGGCCGTCCGCACCGCCCTCGCGGAGGACGTCGGCCGCGGCGACCTGACGACGGCGGCCCTTCTGCCCGGGCCGATCCGGGCCCGGGGGACGATCGTGGCCCACGAGGCCATGACGGTGGCCGGCCTGGCCGTGGCCAGGCGGGTGTTTCATGCCGTGGATGCCTCGCTTCGTGTGGTCCGCTCCGTCACGGACGGCACGAGGGTGCAACGAAACCGCCCGGTCCTGGTCGTCGAAGGCGACGCGCGTTCCTTGCTGATGGCCGAACGGGTGGCGCTTAATTTTCTGCAGCGCCTCTCCGGCATCGCCACGCTGACCGCGCGGTTCCGCCGCGCCGTGCGGGGCCGGCGCGTGAGGATTCTCGACACGCGCAAGACCACGCCGGGGTTGCGCGCGCTGGAAAAATGGGCCGTCACGCTGGGGGGAGGGTCCAATCACCGCTTCTCGCTGGGTGACGGCATCCTGATCAAGGACAACCATCTTGCACTGGCGGGCCACGATGTGGCCAAGGCCTGCCGCCTCGCCAGACGGCGCGCCCCGCGCGGGCTCAAGATTGAAGTCGAGGCGCAAACGCTGGGCGACGTGCGGGCCGCGCTCGACGGCAGGGCCGACATCATCCTGCTGGACAACATGACCCTGCCGGCGATCAGACGGGCCGTCAGGCTGATCGCCCGTCGCGCAGTCGTCGAAGTCTCCGGGGGCGTCACGCTGGCGAACGTCCGGAAGATCGCGGCCGCAGGGCCCGGCCGGATTTCGATCGGGGCCCTCACCCATTCGGCGCCGGCCGTCAATGTGAGCATGGATATCGTGCCGCTCCCGCGCCGCCGGACGACATGACCACGCCCGCGGCCTTTCAACCCCTCAGCGCGCAGACCATCCAGCGCGCCCTGTCCACCCGGACGCTGGGCCGGTCGCTCCACGTGCTGGCCGACGTCCCGTCCACCAACACGGCCGCCGCCGCCCTGGCCAGGGACCATGCGCCGCACGGCACCGTGGTCGTGGCGGAATGCCAGACGGCCGGACGCGGACGGCTGGGCCGCCACTGGCATTCCCCGCCCGGCAAGAATCTCTACTGCTCGACCCTGCTGCGCCCGCTGCCCGAGGGCGAGCAGCAGGCCCTGTGGCTGTCATGGATTCCCCTGATCGCCGCGCTGGCCGCCTGCCGGGCCGTGCAGGTCGTGACCGGCCTGAAGCCCTCCGTCAAATGGCCGAACGATATTCTGGCCGGAGGCCGGAAGCTCGGGGGCGTCCTGTGCGAAAGCAGCGGAGTCGGGACCGCGCATGCCGTGGTCGTCGTGGGGGTCGGCGTGAACGTGAACCTCCGCATAGACGAATTCCCCGATGACCTTCGTCCGATCGCCACCTCCCTCATGATCGAGGCCCGGCAGCCCTTCGACCGGGCGGCGCTGCTCGCGGCCCTGTTGCTGGAATTGGAAACCCGGTGCGAGGCCTTTCTCGCCGGACGCCACGACGACATCCGCCAGGAATATATGTTACGCTGCGCCACCATCGGCCGGCACGTGCGAATCGAGCTGGCCCACGGAGAACCGATGGACGGCACGGCCGAATCCATCCAGCCGGACGGCTCGCTTCGCGTCATCCGCGCGGATGGCGCGGTTGCTGACGTGCGAACCGGCGATGTCGTGCATCTGCGGTGACAGACCGGGACCGTGAGACCTGCGGGGGGAACGATGCTGCTCGTCATTGATATCGGCAACACCAATGTCGTCTGGGGCATTTACGAGGGGCGCACGCTCACGGGCCACTGGCGGCTGGCGACCGAGGCGTCGAAAACCGCCGACGAATACGGCATCCTCTTCGTGAACATCCTCCAGCAGGCCGGCATCGAAACGACCCGCATCTCCGATGCCATCGTGTCGAGCGTCGTGCCCTCGCTCACGGCCGTCTTCGACGAAATGGTGGAAACCTACTTCAAGCATACGCCCCTGATCGTCTCCGCCGACCTCGACATGGGCATCCGGATCGCCTACCCGAACCCGGGCGAGATTGGAAGCGACCGGCTGGTCAACGCCGCCGCCGCCTATGCCCATTACAAGACGTGCCTCATCATCGTGGATTTCGGCACCGCGACAACCTTCTGCGCCGTCAGCCGGCGCGGCGAATACCTGGGCGGGGCCATCGCGCCGGGCCTGGGCATCGCGAGCGAGGCCCTCTTCACCCGCACGGCAAAACTCCCCAAGGTGGACCTGGTCCGACCCAAGACCGTCATCGGAACGGACACGGCCGGCAGCATGCAGTCCGGGCTGATTTTCGGCTATGCGGGGCTCGTGGACGAACTCGTGACCCGCATACAGGGTGAACTCGGCGGCAAGGCCACCGTGATCGCCACCGGCGGACTGGCTCCCCTGGTCGCCGTGGAGTCCCGCACCATCCAGGAAGTCCGCCCCTTCCTCACGCTGGAAGGCCTGGAATTGATCTACCGGAAATCACGCGGCGAGGCCTAGATTTCCTCGCTGTCCGCTCCGCCTCCCCCCGTCGGGCTATCCCCGCTTCCAGGAAAAGAAAACCCTCGTAACTGGTTGACTTCATATGGCTCATGGCTATCTTTCACGACATAGAGGACTACTGGTGAGCCAGAATCACGAAAACTCTAATTCTTTCAGCGACTTGGAAGATACTGCGCAGGGGGAAGCAGGGGCTGAACAGCCTGCGGAAGCGGCTGATCAGGACGAGGCCGCACAGGCCCTGGCAGCCAAGACCGAGGAAGCC
>JBFGRH010000053.1:0-10796 GCA_041563795.1 Nitrospiraceae bacterium
CATTCCGCTCGGGGGCCAGCAGAAGTTCCTGCTGGGATTCGACGTCGTGAACCTGCTGGATCAAAAGTATTTCATCAACCAGGGGGAGGGCAGCATCGGGCTGGGCGTGTCCCATGCCGGGATGCCCAGGTCGTTTTTCTTTCGCGGCCAGTGGTTCTTCTAGGGCAACGAGGGGGACTGTGATGTTCGTGTTTCGGGTGCTCGCATTCTTGCTGGTCATCTTGGGCGTGATTCCCAAGCTTGGTCTGACTGTCGAAGGCGACCGGGCGACGCATCACTCGGATCATGACGAAGACGTCGTACTCCTGCCTCCCGTCCATGTGCACGGGGTCCCGCTGAACAAGGACCAGCAATTGGGGCCCGTGCCGACCCATACTCCATGGCCGGCCATCCCGCCGGCTCTGGAAGGAAAGGTGATCGACGATTGGATGAAGGCGCGATTCCTGGTCGGCAAGGACGCGGCGACGGAGATCGTGATTTTGGAACCGTGCAAGCACCGCGAGTTGACGGGCGCGGGGTTGGATGCCCTCAAGCGCTGGAAATTCGACCCGCAGATGCGCGGGGATGAGCCGGTGGACGGTGAGTTGACCGTGCGGATTCATTTTCGAACCCAGTAGGGCGAACGGCGGGCGAGGGGACATGGATTGGGACGTGGCATTGTTTCAGGCGATCAACGGCCTGGTCGGCCAATCCGAGTGGCTGGACTGGCTGATGTACCAGTTCGGCCGCCCGAAGTTTCTCCTGATGCCGGGCCTGTTGGCCCTCGGGTATTGGGCCTGGGTACAGAAGGTCGAAGCGGCCATCGGGGGGCCGGTCCTCGCAGCCACGCTCGGCGCCGGCGATTTCATCGGTGCGCAGGTCAAATGGCTGGTCGGGCGGGGCCGGCCCTGCCAGGCGCTGACGGGCGTGCACGAACTGGCCGGCTGCGGCGGCACCTACAGCTTTCCCTCCAACCATGCCCTCAACACGGCGGCGGCCGCCGCATTTTTTCAGGTCCTCTACCCGGCGACCGGATGGGTCAGCTGGCCCTTGGTGGCCGTCATCGGGTTTTCCCGCGTGTATGTCGGCGGGCATTACCTGACGGATGTATTCGGCGGGTGGGTCCTTGGCGGAGCGATCGGCGCCGGTGCGGCCCTGTTGCTGTTGCGGTGGTCGAAATTCCGCGCTCCGCGTTCCAAACGGGCGGAGCAGCCGGCCGCCGGCTAGGAGGCCGGCACGAACTCCAGAAAATATTGCCGCGGCAGGAAGGTGTGTTCGCGAAGCAGGCGGTACCCGGCCCGGCGCATCTCCTCCACCACCGTGTCGCGGGCCACCAGATGCCGGCGGGGGAACCCGACGTCGCCGGAGCGCTTGTCGTGGTAGAAATCCACGATGGTGATGCGTCCTCCCGCCTTCAGCGCCGGCTTCACGGCGGCAAAATACCGGTCCCGGTCCTCGAGATGGTGGTAGACGTTGCACACAAAGACCAGGTCCGCGGAGGCGGGCGGCAGCTTTGGATGGTCGGAGGAGGCCATGATGTACTCGACGGCATGGGGTATATGCAAACGCTCGATGCTGGTCTTGGTGTAGTCCAGCATCTCCTGCTCGACGTCGATCGCGTAGACCTTCCCTGTTTCCGTCACCGCCTTCACGAAGCGCCTGGTGAAGTAGCCTGACCCGGCTCCCAGGTCCGCCACGGCCATGCCCGCCGTCACTCCAAGCGTATCCACAACCTGGTCTGGCTTCTGATACTGGTCCCGCTCAGGCCGGTCGAGTTGCTCCAGATATTGCGTGATGTCCGATGGGCGACGGTGCTCCGCATGGCCCTGCTGCGCGGACGCCGGCCACGGGCAGGCCAGCAACAAGCAACTAGCGAGAGCCCAGCCGAGGTGAATCGCGCGATGACCCGTCATCGCTTCTTGGGCATGAGGAGTTCGGGAGCCCGGACAGGGCCCACCGGAGGAACGGAGGGCGACGAGATCTTGAGAATGTTGGGGGGGATGGCGCCTTGCCCCATGGAATGCTCGTACCGGACCGCCGGGGAGCCGGTCTGGTAGGGAATCTTCAGCGTCTGCCGCACATCCTGCTCCAACCGGTCACGGAGCCGTACCAGCTCTTCCGCGCTCAAGTGGTCCGTATAGACGAAGGATGTGTAGGCCCCCGGGACGCCCTTGTAGTACTCCGCCACCTCCCGGTAGTCCACGGAGAGACTGTGCAGCCGGTCTCCGGTCTTCTCGTAGGTGTAGGTCCAGACGCCGGGCTTCGTTTCGATCGCCTCATCAAAATAGGGCGTGCCCGGATAGGTGGTGATGACCGTGGCGTCGAAATCGTCCGGTTTGACGGCCAGGAGCCAGTCGCGGGTGGCCAGGATCGTGTCTTCGGATTCGCCCGGGTGGCCGACAGACATCAGGGCCTTGACCTTCAAGCCGTGCCGTTTGGCGATCTCCATGCAGCGCGTGTTGTCCGCCTGGGCCGCCTTCTTTTGAATATTGGTCAGGATGCGTTCATGGCCTGATTCAAACCCGACGAGAATCCATCGGAAGCCCGCCCGGTACATGGCCTCCGCCTGCTCATCGGTGAACAGTTCGGCCTTGATGAAGCCCCGCAGGCGGAACTCCACACCCAGGTCCTTCGTGGTCGTGTGGATGAGGTTCATCAGCTCCACGATGCTGGGGCTGACGTTCAACTCGTCGTCGTAGAGCATGAACCCGGAGACGCCGTAGGTCTTATAGAGATGGACCATTTCCTGCACGATGCTCTCGGAGGTACGGGTCCGGACGCGTCGTAAGAACGGGCTCATGCGGCCCCCGCAAAATCCGCAGCCGAACGGGCAGCCCAGTTGCGCGATCATGGACAGGGCCGGCACGCCGTCGATGCCGTAGTGATAGCTCGAGGCATCCACGAGGTGGCGGGCCGGGAAGGGGAGTTCGTCGAGGGTCGGATTGTTGAGGAACAGGTTCGATTTGGGGTCGTCGCCGTCCACCAGCCTGGGGGCCCTGTCCTGCAGCGCGTCGAAGACGGCCAGCTCACCGTCGCCGGTCACGAGGGTGTCGAACATGCCCTCGAGGTCGTGAAAGGCCGACGAGGCGCGGCCCTGCTGCCCCCGTTTCCGTTCGTATTTCACGGCGGCATGGATGAGCGTGATGTGGGGTCCCCCGAGAATGAGGCGCGCGGCCGGCTTGTGCTCACGCAGCACCCGCTGGATCTTCGTGGCCGCCGGCATCTGGGGGGTGGTGGCGGTCAGGCCGTAGCACAGCGTGGCGCTGGTGCGCGCGTGGTCGCGAACGACGTCTTCATAATTTTCCACGCCGGAGAGGTCGAGCACCTCGACGGCCAGGCCGGCCTGCTCCAGGACGGCCGCCACCTTGAGGATGCCCAATGACATGAACACCCGCTCGTCCAGCAAAAAGATCGAGGGGGGGATGATGAGACAGATGCGATCGACGGAAGACGTCATATGAATAGTGTGCCGAGGGGTGTGAGAGGGCCCCTTGCAGCTACAACTTTACCCGATCATCCGACTTTCGTCCAATCATAAGAATGTTCTTACCGAGGGGAGGGGTGATGTGTCGTTCGAAGGCCCTGACGACGGGGACGCCCCATCGGTCATAAAGCCTCGCCAATCCGGGGTTGATGGCTCTGCAACCGAAGAGAACATTGAAGAAATACCAGGGGACGATGCCTGCCATGTCCATATAGATGGCTTTCACGATCTCAAAATGGTTGGATTCGAACAATTCGTGCAGGCCGTGCATATCATACCGACGGAAATGGCCGACGTCCCGGTCCAGCGGACTGAATAGCCAGGGCAGCGCCGGCACGTAGACGATCATCGTCCCGCGGGCAACCAGGGACGTATGGATCGAGGCGAACAGGCGTCCATCATCTTCAATGTGCTCGAGGGCGTTCACCATGATGACCGTGTCGTATCGCGAAGAAGATGCCCCATACTCCCCCTCGACCGTCCTCAATCGGCCGGCCTGCATGAGCGGAGTAAATTGTTCGTGCATGGATTCGTTGAGCCCGACGAACAGAGCGGCGTCCGGTTCGAAGACATCCAGGGAGGCTTCGGTGTTACGCAGGAGGTGCTCCCTGGCGAGCAGGGACGCCATCGCGCCGAGCCCGCCCCCGATCTCGACCAATCGCATGCCGAGAAACGGCCGGAGCTCTTCGAAGATCCAGGCATGGTAATTTGCGAGGGATTTGAGCGTCTGTAGTTCGTGGGTGAGGGGGGTGGGGGGAGGCATTGTTCGTCAGGTGCCTGTCACAAGGGCCGCACGCGCCATTGGATGATCGCCCACAGCATGATGACGCCATGACGCCAGGTAATTTTTTTCCCCGAGTCATAGGTACGCGGGTTGTAGTGGATCGGCACCTCCGTCACCCGCATGCCTTTCCGAAGCACCTTACAGATCAGTTCGTTGTCGAACTCGAACCCCCTGGCGAGCACGGGCGTTGACACGACGACGTGCCGGAGAAACGATTTGTAGCAGCCTTCGTAATCGGTAAAACGCTGCCCGTAGAGCAGGTTGGTTATGCTGGTGATGAGCAGGTTGCCGAGGTAATGGAAGAGGTAGGGTGAGCGACGTTTCCCGAAAAACGTGAGCTTGTAGAGGATGAATCGCGAACCCATGACCGCATCGGCGCGTCCCTCGATGAGCGGCTGCATCATCGCCGCATAGTCACGGGGGTCGTATTCCAGATCGGCATCCTGAATAAGAATAATGTCACCTGTCGAAGCCTGAAAGCCTGTGGTCAGTGCGGCCCCCTTCCCTGAATTCCGTGCATGGGTCAGATGACGGATCCCGGAGATCCCCTCCAGGACGCGTCCCGTGCCGTCCCTGGAACCGTCGTTGACGACGATGATTTCCTTCTCGACGGGTCCCAGGTCCACAGCCTGCACGCGCCGGATGATGGACTCGATCGTCGCTTCTTCGTTATAAGCAGGGATGACAATGGAGAGTTTCATTTGGCAGGCGGAACTTCAAACACGTAGACGTGGTTGCTGTTATAAAGCTGATGCAAGGCGCGAGGCAAGCGTTTTAATCGGAGCGTATAGTCCTGGCCCCGCTCGCCCGTGAACCTGAGCACGCCGTACTTGTCATGCAACCGCTTGAATTCGGGGATGTTCAGCACGACATGGGTAAACTGTTCCTCTGCCAGCCGTTTCGCCAGGGCTTCCGGAGAGTCCGCCTTCTGGACCCAGGGGCCGAGGGGATGAAGGTCAAAGGGGGAGGGAGCCACGGCATTCCTCGAAAAATGATAGGCTCGCGCTTCCCCGATAAACAGGAGCTTGGCATCGGCGGGTACTCGAGCTCGCACGAACGAAGCCGCCCCGTATTGGTCCAGTTGCCGGGCAAGGTATTGCTCCCGTTGCTCTGTTCCAAGGGCGACGCCCGCGGACGAAAACACGGCCTCGTGCTGGTCGACGAAGCGGATCGTGCCCCAGATTCCCATCGGGATCACTACAGCCAGCGCCAACCCCAGGCCAATCCCACGAACGGAAAGGGCGAAGCCCAGGAGGGTGACGAGCCCAAGCAGCAGGGCCGGCGTAAGAAACCTGGTGGTCGTTGAGGTGGCCACCCATACGCCACCGGCCAAGACCACGAACACCCATGCCGCGTCACCGAGACGTCTCAGGCTTGAATCGACGCGCATCACGCGGGCGCACATAGGGATCAATAGGAGCGCGACAATGGCGACGATCGCGAGCGCCCCTGCATCCGAAGCGGAGCCAAACCGCTCGGAGTGCATGACCAGGTCCCACGGCAGGCGAAGAAGGCCTGAAATTCCAAGGTCCGATGCGTTCGGTGGAAGGTCGCCTTTGACAAGCGCCTGGTTGGCATCGTCCCACAGGCCGCCGCCCCCGAGCCATTTGTAGGCCAGGGGATAGACTGGATTGCCCGTGAACCAGGCAGCCCGTCCCCACCAGGGAATAATGCAGGCCAGTGCGACCAGCCCGGCGAAAGCCAGATGCCTGCCGGACCAGCGAAGGACCAGCGCCGCAGCCAGCCCTGCGATCATCCACGTGAGGCCGCTGAGTTTCACGGTCGCGGCAAGTCCAAGCAGCAGCCCGGCCGGCAGCCAGGGCCGGTCCTCCTGTTTGGCTGTGGCCAGGACACAGGCGGCGGTCACGAGGCTAGCCGTCAGGAGGGTCTCGGCGAATGTCAGTGTGCCGAGAAACCACAGGGTCGGCGACGAGGCGAGGGCCCCCGCGATCAGCACGGGCGTCCACCGGGACGGGCGTGGGCCAAGAATCGCTTCCAGCAGCCCCCAGGCTGCCAGCGAGGTCCAGGCATAGAACGACCAATGCATCGCACGCGCGCCCAGATCTCCGCCGATAAGCATCCCCCACGAAAGCAGAAGGTCCGAGGCATGGGGCATCAGCGTGAAAAACATCCACGGATAGGCCTGCAACGATCCGGTCGCCAGTGCCCGCTCTGGAATGGTCAAATGGTAGGCCAATTCGTCATAGAAGGTTGATGGAATGGTGGCCCACAACCAGGCGATCAGCCACACGACACCCAGCGCGATCCCCGAAGCAGCCGGCCACAAGGGGGGCAACGGTCGGCCTGGTCGGAATGCGCGGAGTCCCATCACCAGTCCTGCGGCAATTAGGAGGAGGGCGGTCAGGCCTGCCATCCAGAGCAGGCCCGCCAGCGCGCTTAGAGTAGCGATGAGGGACAGGATGGCGACGCCGGTGCCGATCCGGATCACCACCTGCGGCAACGTGAGCCGGTCGCTCGCCGGCGAGTCGGCCGTCAAGCGGTGCAGGAGGGTGCCGGCGATAAAGGCCGCGAACAGAAATGACAGGGGGATGACGAGGAGCCATACCCTGGCATAGTCGAAGACGACGGTTCCCAGGAGCACGGTCGTCAAAGCGGAGCCCAGCGCCGTGAGGGGAAGTGGCGCTGTGTCCTGGTCCGGATCGGTCATCGCGTTCGTGGCTTGAGCCGTTCAGACAGGACGGGGTAGTGAACTTCACTCATGCCGAAGTGGCCCTTGGTGCGGTCGGCCGCCACCACGCGGAGCGTCAGACCGTCCGGGGCATCGGTTTCGCGCGGCACGAAGAATGACGCCTCGAAGCTGCTCTTGGCCCCGATGTAAAACAGCTGGACTCGTTCCAAAGCCCGGCCGCCGACCACCACCTCGCCATAGATCGTCAGTGTCCGGGAGTCCCAATCGCCGTGCGGCCGGACCGGCAAGCCGGAGAGGGTCCGGACCGAGGCCCGCAATTTCACGTCATCCTTGGCGATGAGCGATATGTCCGCCCCCGGCTGTTCAATCTGCACGATGAAGCCGTAGAGAGAGAGCACGATCCCGTCATTCGTGGGGTCCTGCCCGGGAATCAGCAGCACGGTCTTGCTGACGCGTTGAGTGGCCTGCGGGTAGGCCAGCGGTCCCTGCGCCGAGATTTCGACCAGGGTGGGACGTTCCAGCTGCAGCGTCGTGCGGAACGATGCCGCGTTGCCCGAGTTGTAGTGCGGTTCACCCATCATGCGGGGGGTCCGCATGAGCTGGTTTTGATCGCCGGCCTCGCCGCGTTGAAGCCCCGTGGCCAGCAGGGCTCCCGTGGCCACGTCGGTGATGGTGATGCGCGCGCCGCCGACCTCATCGCCCAGGGCCATCGCGCCGTGGGCGACGACGCGGACCAGGACCACCGTTTCGACCGGGCCGGTGGTCAGTTCATAGGGATTCGCCGCCCAGGCGGGATGACTGGCGAGGAGAAGGGCAAAGACGAAGAAGTGTCGCACGTCGTTATTTCACTTTGGTGCCCGGGTCCACGTCGCTCATCAGGCAGACCAGTTCCTTGACGTCGGCGTCGCCGGCGGCCAGGACCATCCCCTGGGATTCGACGCCCATGAGCTTGGCCGGCTTGAGGTTGGCGACGACCACGATGCGGCGGCCGATCAGCTCCTCCGGCGCGTATTTTTTCCCGATGCCGGCGACGACCTGGCGCTGCTCGGTTCCGAGGTCTACTTGAAGTTTGATCAGCTTCTCGGACTTGGGCACCCGCTCGGCGGCCAGTATCTTCGCGACCTTCAGCTGAATTTTCTGAAAGTCCTCGATGGTGATCTGCGATGGGCCTCCACCAGGCGCGGTCGCGGGGACGGCCTGCGGCTGCGTCGGGGTCGGCTGTGGAGTATCGGTCACGCGTGAGCCTCCTTGTGTCCTGGTCGCCTCGATGCGTGGCGCCAGCGGTTTGCCTTTGGCGACGGGCGTGCCCGGCAACAGCCCGCCCCAGGTGATCTCGGACGACAGCACGGGCTTGGAAAAATTCACCATGAGTCCAAGCTGCCGCTTCATTTCCTCCGCCGTGTGCGGCATGAATGGATAAAGCACGACACTGACGAATCGCAACGCCTCCGCCGTCGTGTACAGGACGGTATTGAGCTTGGGCCGATCCTCCGGCGTCTTGGCGAGGGTCCAGGGAGCGCTCTGGTCGATGTACTGGTCGCACCAGGTGAGCAATTCCCAGATGGTCTGTAGATTGTCTTTGAACTGCAGCGACTTCATCCCGCTTTCGATCCGCCCCGGCAGGTGTTCCGCGGCCTCCCTGATCGTGTGCTCCAGGGTCGGGATGACGGGCGGGCCGCATTCGGGAATCACGCCGTCGCAGGCGCGCTCGATGAGCGTCAGCGTCCGGCTGAGGAGATTGCCGAGCCCGTTGGCCAGGTCGCTGTTCACGCGTCCGATCAACGCCTCGCGCGAAAAATCCCCGTCCTGCCCGAACGGCACCTCGCGCAGGAGAAAATAGCGGAAGGCGTCCGCGCCGAACTCATCCACCATGGCGTAGGGGTCGACCACGTTGCCGCGGCTCTTGGACATTTTCTCGCCGTTCACCGTCCACCAGCCGTGGGCGAAGATCGTCTGCGGCAACGGCATCTCGAGGGCCATGAGCATCGTGGACCAGTAGACGGCGTGCGTCGTCAGGATGTCCTTGCCGACGAGGTGCACGCCGGCCGGCCAGTAGCGGGCCAGTGACGGTGTGGGCAGGAGGTACTCCGGTCCGGAGATGTAATTGACCAGTGCGTCGAACCAGACATAGGTGACATAGTCACGGTCGAAGGGCAGCTCGATGCCCCAGGAGAGGCGGGACTTCGGGCGCGAAATGGACAGGTCGCCCAGGGACTGGTTCTTGAGAAACCCCAGCACCTCGTTGCGCCGCGATTCGGGCCTGACGAAATCGGAGTGGCCCTCGATGTGCTTGATGAGGCGGTCCTGGTACTGTCCCATCTTGAAAAAATAGTTGCTCTCGCTGAGCCGTTCGACCGGCCGCTTGCAGTCGGGGCAGAGCCCGTCCGTCACGTCCTTCTCGGTCCAGAACCGCTCGTCGAACGTGCAGTACCAGCCGGTATAGTCGGCCCGGTAGATCAATTGCTGATCGAAGAGCTGCTGGAGTTTGTCCTGGACGACGGTCTTGTGCTTGGCGTCCGTCGTCCGGATGAACGCGTCGTGGGAGATGGTGAGCTTCTTCCAGAGATTCTGGAACTGGGGCGCCAGCCGGTCGCAGTGGGCTTGCGGATCCACGCCGGCCTTGGCGGCGGCCTGCTGGACTTTTTGCCCGTGTTCGTCGAGGCCGGTCAGGAAGAGCACGTCCCGGCCCGTCAGTCGGTAGTACCGGGCCAGCACGTCGGCGGCGATGGTCGTGTAGGCATGCCCGATGTGGGGCACGTCGTTGACGTAGTAGATCGGCGTCGTGATGTAAAAGGTCCGGCTCATGTGAGCCCACATGGTTCATGGCGGTTCGTGACGAAACCGACTAGACGCCACGCGAGACGGGCGTGCGGAGCCGAGAAGGAGGGAGGCGTGCTCCCGGCAGCACGTTGACCGACTGAGCGGCGAGCCCACCCACCTGCGTGCCGATTCGCACGCAGGCTTGTCGCAGCGGCGTATCGGCGGTTGCAGTAGAAGCGTTCATGAATCATGTGGGCTATGGTCGAAAGATAGCAGGTCGCCGGTCAGGAAGCTAGATTAGCGGGCGGGGGCTGGCGCGGGTGAGACGCCCAGGGCCTCGCGCAGGCGCAACAGCACGGTTTCCAGCGCCATCTGCAAATTCAGATTGCGGCCGGCGGACCGTTGCAGCGAGTCGATGTCATCCAGCCGGCCGGCCAGTCGATCGAGGACCCAGGCCAGGGGCCCTACACCCGCGCCCCGGGCCAGGTCGCCAGCCTGCTCTATCCGGACGTCCAGGGCATCGACCACCTGCTGCAGGCCGACTGTTTCTGGGCTGGCCGCGATGGCGCCGGCGGCGACCGGATCCGGCTCAACTGGGAAGTTTTTCTGTGGGTCGCCAGCGAGTACGACGGCAAATACCTGCCGGCGGGCGACGAGGACGTCTCGGCCTGCCGGCTGAACGACCCGCTGACCCGTCAGCCCAAGCACTTCTCGTCCCCGACCGCGCCGCAGTTTCCGTCAATGATCGTCGCGCTCCCGGGCGATCCCGTCGCGCTGAACCTGTCGTTCGAGGGCAACGAACTGGAGGCGCTGGGCTACGATTTCTCGTTCGACAACGGCCACGAGTGGTACGGCGTGGAGCTGGAGGCGGTCCCACCCGTGCCCGTCGCTCCGGATGACCGGAGCTGCGATTTCGGGCCCTTCGGCGGATCCCCGATGGCGGTCGGCCCGGGCGTGTGGTCGTACGACGCCGGCGGCGACACCGCCGGGCGGGTCGCGTTCTGCTCCGGCCAGGGACGCACCGTGGTCCCGCTGGCCGACGCGCGCTTTCGCGCCACCCTGCGCGAGGGCGACATGGTTGCCAGGCAGTGGTTCGATACCGTGATGGTGGCCGAGGCGGGCGAGCGGCTGGTGCGCCC
>JBFGRH010000054.1:0-10765 GCA_041563795.1 Nitrospiraceae bacterium
CCTGCCGCCGAAGTTGCAGAAGCTGCCCTTCTGCGTGGACATGGCCAACCAGGACCCGCGCCCCATCAATCTCCTCAACATGGGCGAGTTTCAGATCTACGTGTACGACCCCGCCACGCAGACCGTCTCCAAGGAGGCCCTCAAGGAGTTTTTCGATTACCTGCCGGCGAGAATCGTCCAGTTCAGGATCTTCGCCAAGGACCACCGCGCGGATGCCGAACTGGCCGGTGTTGCCGAGAAAGTCCTCGCGTCGGACGGCCACAGCATCAAGACCAACGTCTGAGATCCGGACAGATCGCGTCGTCCCGAACCCGGGGCGCTAAGCTATTGGCTGGTGTTTTTCTGGAGCGGCTTGGGGGCTTCCAGAGGACGCGCAAGACCGGAATCATCCTCCTCGGCCAGGTACCCGCCGAAATTCTTGCCCCAGCCACGCAGGTACAGGGCGGACAAGACCAATTCCTCTCCGACGGCATCGAGATCCCGGCTCGTCCGGCCGGAGAGCACCTGCCCCACGACTGTGACACGGGCCCATTGCCGGTAGTCTTTCGGAAGATCCTTGTTCCAGACCATGACCCAGTAGAGTCCGGACTCGGGTCCTTCCTTAACGAGCGGAAGGTGAGGGACGTAATCCCCGTCCAACGGGCGGTTCTTGATACGAAGCCAGACGCGATTATCCCCCTGCTTATGATTCACGATCACGCCACCGAGGATGACCACCTTCCCCTGATATTCGGCACGCCGCTTCGACAACGCTGTGAGTGTGACACCCGGCTCGGCCTGCTTCAGATAGCGGCCCGGTATCACGCCGCTGTCGGCGCAGGCGGCAAGTCCGCATGAAAGGATGAGGGCCAGGAAACCGGGCGGGATGGCGCGAACAAGACCGGCAGAGCGAACGCCCACTCGTGAACCGCAGCTCATGAATGAGCCTCCGTCCCCGAACACGTTCTTCAGCGGGAGGCCTGCCGGATACCGTCAAGCGGCAGGTTCACCAACGAATAGGGATTCACGCGTGCCCCGTTGAGGCGCACGCCAAGATGCAGATGCGGCCCGGTCGCCCGCCCGGTGGCGCCGACCCTGCCGATCGTCTGGCCCTGCTTGACCGGCTCGCCGTCCTTCACCAACACGTCCGCGAGATGGAAATACATGGAATAGAGCCCGAGGCCGTGATCCAGGAAGATGCCCTTGCCGGAAAAGAAGTGGTCCACGGTGAGCCGCGCGATCCCGTCGTTCATCGCCACGACCGGGGTGCCCAGCGGTGCGGAGATGTCTTCGCCATTGTGGGGACTCCGCATCTGTCCATTGATCACCCGCCTGCGCCCGAACGCCCCCGCCACCTCCCCCTGCACCGGCTCAACAAACGGACCCTCCCACAAACGTTCCCGTGACACGCCCTGGAGCACCGTCTTGACTTCCTCCTGCTCCGTCTTCGCACGAACCAGGTTCTCTTCGTCCAGATCGACTTTTTCACTCGGGAGCGTCAGATGCTGGATGGGATACTTCTCCTTCAGGACCAGTACGCTGTAGCTCAGGCGGCGCGTGGCCTCCTGCCCGCGGACTTCCACCTTCAGTTCGTGCATGCCGGGCTTGTCCTGCATGTCGATCCCGAGCAACCCGATCACGGTGCCGGGGCGTCCCTCGGGAGCGGGAAAAAACCGAACCGTGCGGCCGAGAAATACCCCTGTGACCTCGGCCACCCGATCGCCGGTTCTCACCCGGACGAGCAGCACCTCCCCCTGCTTCCCGCTGTACTGCCCGTCGGCGCCTTGAATCTCATGCGGCGCGTTCGGGAACAGATCGACAGGGAACACGCTGGCCAGCAGAATGACCGCCAGGACCGCCCAGAAGCGCAGGCGGCTGTCCATCAACAGGCTGTCGGAGGGTTTCACGCCGCTCATCGGTAAAACCTCGGTCCCGCCACCTGCGAGACAAGTTCCTCGACGCGCCTGTTGACCGAGCTGAACGGATCCATGCAGAGGATCGTCTCCTCCCAATAGCCGTTGAGCTTGAGATACGTCCAGTCCACGGTGTAGGAACGGTTCTTCGCCCTGGCAAACCGGATGAAGTCCCCGCGGACCTTGGCGCGCGTCGTCTGCGGAGGAACGGACATCGCCGCCTGGATGGCCTCCTCCTCGACCCCCCGCTCGACGAGGCCCCGCGACTCCATCAGGTAATAGAGCCCCCTGGTCCGCTTGACGTCGTGATACTGGAGATCCATGAGAAAGACCTTGGGATCGTCCCAGTTGCATCCTTTCTTATCCACATAGGACTGCAACAGCAGGCGCTTGCTCACCCAGTCCACCTCGCGGGTCAGCTGGGACGGATCGTCATCCAGCCGGTCGAGCATGCGCCCCCACTTGTCGTGCACGTCCTCCAGCACCGAATCGTGCGGCTGCGTCTCCAGGTAGGCCTGCGCCTTCTCCCAGTAGGTCCGCTGAATCTCGATCGCGCTCATTTGCCGGCCGTCGTCCAGCTTGACCTTCTTCTTCAACGCCGGATCACGCGAGATCTCGCGAATCGCCTTGACCGGGTCCTCCAGCTCCATGCCGGTGACGGTGAACCCGTCCTCCACCATCGACAGCACCAGGGAGGCCGTGCCCACCTTGAGGTACGTGGCGTACTCGGACATGTTGGAATCCCCGACGATGATATGGAGTCGCCGGTACTTTTCCGCGTCCGCGTGCGGTTCGTCGCGCGTGTTAATGATGCTGCGGGACGAGGTCGTGGACGACGATGTTTTTTCGTGTATATGCTGCGCCCGCTGCGAGATGAAATATTGCGGCTTGCCCGACACCTTGAGCACCTTGCCCGCCCCCGCAAAGATCTGCCGCGTGACGAAGAAGGGGATCAGCTGTTCGGTCACCTTCCAGAAATCCACGTCCCGCCGCATGAGATAGTTTTCATGGCAGCCGTAGGTATTGCCCAGCGAGTCGGTGTTGTTCTTGAAGATATAGATTTCGCCCGAGAGCCCCTCTTCCCGCAGACGCTCCTCCGCCGCCGGCAGGCAGGCCTCCAGCAGCCGTTCCCCCGCCTTGTCGTGGATCACCAGATCGATGATGTTGTCGCATTCCGGCGTCGAGTATTCGGGATGGCAGCCGGTGTCCTGGTAAAAGCGCGCGCCGTTGACGAGGAATGCGTTCGACGGCCAGCTGTTGGGGATCAGGCCTTCAAAGATATAGCCCAGCACTTTCTCCATCGGAAGATAGATGCGCCCGTTTGGCGAGAAGATCAGGCCGTATTCGTTCTCGAGGCCGAAGATTCTTGGTTTCATAGGTCTGCCGCGGGTGAGATCCAGCGCATAAAACCAGCATACACCCGAGTGAAAACTTGTTCAACAGCGCGGAAGAACAGGAGAAACGATTACCCGAGGATCTGGCGGGCTTCGGGGGCGGGCACGCGGCGAAACTTTCTTCCGGAACGGTCGCGGGCGAGCACGGCGACTTCAAGTCCCTCGAGCGGGAGCTTCTGGTTGGTCACATGCTCCAAGCCAGTGAGGCACAGGGACAAGGCCTCCTTCAAGGGCGGCATCTGCTTGTAGCGCTCCTTCACGAAGACCTGGACCGCTTCGGCTTTTCCGCCGATGACGGCATAGCCACGCTCGTCGAAGATGCTGCCGTCGAAGGAAATCCGGTAGATTTCATTCGAATGCCCGTTGCCCCCCACCTGCACGACCAGGATCTCCACCTCCATCGGCTTGAGTTCCTGGCTGAACACGGTTCCGAGCGTCTGCGAGTAGGCATTCGCCAGCGATCGGGCGGTCACATCCTCGCGGCTGTACATGAAGCCCTTCAGGTCGGCATGGCGAATGCCGGCCTTGCGAAGATTTTCAAACTCGCTGTACTTGCCCGCCCCTGAAAGCGCGATGTTGTCGTAGACCTCGGAAATCTTGTAGAGGGACGCGCTGGGGTTGTCCGCCACCAGCAACACGCCGTCCTGGTATTCCATGGCAATGATGGACCGGCCCTTGGCGATGCCTTTCTTGGCGTACTCCGCCTTGTCCTGCATCATTTGTTCAGGCGACACGTAATAGGGCATCGGCATGGTCAGGCCCCTCGCTTCTTTCCGTCGAGCAGGGTGGCGTACACGGCTCGGACGCGGGCATCCTCGACGTCCATGATCCCCGAGGCGGTGACGAGCTTCGCGGTCGGGTAGATGCCCCGCACAAAATCCGGCCCCCCGGTCCCGACATCCTCGTCCGCGGCCGTGTACAAGGCGCGCAGGGCGACGCTCAGGGCATCCTCCTCGGACAGGTCCTTGCGGAAATGCTCGCGCATCACGTTGCGGGCATCCTTGCCGCCCGACCCGATCGCATGGTAATCGGACTCCTCGTACCGTCCGCCGGTAATGTCGTACTTGAAAATCCGTCCCTCGCTGCGCTTCTGGTCATAGCCGACGTAGATTGGCAGGACCACAAGGCCCTGGAACACCATCGGCAGGTTGGCCTTGACCATCTGCCCCAGTTTGTTGGCCTTGCCTTCGCACGACAGCGTCACGCCTTCGAGTTTTTCATAATGCTCCAGCTCAGTCTGGAACAGCCGGGCCATTTCGATGCAGGGCCCGGCGGCACCGGCGATGGCCATCGCCGAATGCTCGTCGATCTTGAACACCTTTTCGATGCGGCGGTCGGCGATCTGGAATCCCTCCGTCGCGCGCCGGTCGCCGGCGATCACGACGCCCGCCTGATGCTTGATCGCGAGCACGGTCGTCCCCTGCGTGACCGGCGGAACCGCCGCGCCCCGGTGCTCGTCGGCCGCGGACACCGAGGGCACGGGCGACTGCGGTCCCCTGCCGAACGGCGTCAGGTCGGGCCGGTGACGGGCGAGGTAATCGAAAAAGCTCGACCCCTGGTATTCGTCAGAATAGAACGGCACTCGGTGTGTTCCTCCGTGAGATCAGGATCCGCGGCCACGCCATCGTCAGCCGGTCAGCTTGGCCAGCAACGACTCCGCCGTCTCCGAGGCTTCCAGCAATTCGCGCGTCAGCGATTCCGTGCCGCGCAACGGATCCATCAAGGGAATTCTCTTGATCGTGGTATTGCCGACGTCGAACAACACCGACGTCCAGCTGGCGGCGTAGATTGACCGGGAGAATCTCGTCAGGCACTGGCCGCGGAAGTAGGCGCGTGTATCCGTGGGCGGCAGTCGTTCGGCCTTTTCGATTTCGCCATCCGGCAGCAGCCGGTCGATCAGGTTGCCGCGCTCCAGCGTATAGTACAACCCCTTCTCCGGACGGATGTCGTGATACTGGAGGTCGAGCATCGCCACACGGGGATCGTCCCACCCGCATCCCTTGCGCTCCATGTAGGAGCGCATCATCTGGCGCTTCGCCACCCAATCCAGCTCGCGCACGAGCAACATCGGGTCCTGTTCGAGCTTGTCCAGCACCTCTTCCCAGCGGACGAGGATGTCCTTGGTGATCTGATCCAGCTCGTGGCAGGCGTAGAAATCCATCGCCGCCTTCAGGTAGGCGCGCTGGACGGCGATGGCCGAGGTCGCCCCGCCGCCCGCCAGCTTGAGGGCACGTTTCACCTCGAGATCCCGCGAGACCTCCTTCAGCGCCTGCACCGGATCCTCGAGGTCGATCTTCGGAAACTCCGCGCCCGCCTCGACCATCCCCAAGACCACCGCCATCGTCCCCACCTTCAGGTAGGTCGAGACTTCCGCCATGTTGGCGTCGCCCACGATGACGTGCAGCCGCCGGTACTTCGCGAAATCGGAGTGCGGCTCGTCGCGGGTATTGATGATCGGCCGCTTTACCATCGTGTTGAGGTCGACGAGGCACTCGAAGAAATCGGCGCGCTGGGAGATCTGGTAGTCGGCGGGGCTCGTCTGATTCTCAGCCCCGACTTTTCCGGCCCCGGCATAGATCGGGCGCGTCACCAGGAACGGCAGCAGGACCTGGATCACGCGGTCGAACGGCACCGAGCGGGACAACAGGTAGTTTTCATGGTACCCGTAGCTGTTCCCCTTGCCGTCCGAGTTGTTCTTGTAGAGCACGCACTGCTCGTTGCCCCTGGCCTGGGACATCGCCCGCAGACAGGCAGCGAGGACGCGTTCGCCGGCCCGCTCGAACGCCACGACCTGGCGCGGGTTCGTGCATTCCGGAGTGGAATATTCGGGGTGGGCGCCGTCCACATAGAGCCGGCCGCCGTTGCCCAGGGGCTTGTTCAGCAGCCGGTTGTACTCGGGACCGGGTCGCTCACGCTCCCCCTCGACTTCAAACCCCCGGGCGTCGAGCAGCGGGTTCTCGTTCTCATAATCCCAGATGGCCTGTGGCGCCGGCAGCGACGGATAGTGTCCGATCAGTTGCAGGGATTGCGCCACCGGGTCGAGCGACTCGACGTTTCTGGCGATGATCCCGAACTCCGTCTCTGTTCCGATGACACGTATCACGCTGGCGGTCTCCGTTCCGTCACTCGACAATCAGAAATAGTGGCCCGTGCTGATGGTTTCAATCTGGCGGGATTCGGTCGATCCGGCGGTGACCGTCCGTACGTGGATGATCTTCTCACCCTTCTTGCCCGCGATTTTGGCCCAGTCGTCCGGGTTCGTCGTATTCGGCAGGTCCTCGTGTTCCTTGAACTCTTCGCGAATGGCCTTCAGCAGGTCCTCAGCCTTGAGCCCTTTTTCGTTCGTCGCGATTACACGCTTGATCGCGTACTTCTTGGCCCGGGCCGCGATGCCCTCGATCAAGGCGCCGCTGGCGAAATCCTTGAAGTAGAGCGTTTCCTTCTCGCCGTTGGCGTAGGTCACCTCCAGGAACTTGTTTTCATCCGACGTGGCATACATGGCGTCCACCGTGGCGCCGACGAGCGTTTCGACCAGCACATGCCGGTCGCCGTTGTGTCGCGACAGCTCGTCCTGCGCGAACGGCAGGTCCTCGCTGAGGTACTTCGTGAAGATCTCCCGCGCGGCGTTGCGGTCCGGACGGGAAATCTTGATCTTGACGTCGAGCCGGCCCGGACGAAGCACGGCCGGATCGATGAGGTCCTGGCGATTGCTGGCGCCGATCACGATGACGTTGCGCAGCCGCTCCATGCCGTCGATTTCGGACAGGAATTGCGGCACGATCGTGGACTCGATGTCGGAGGAAATGCCGGTGCCGCGCGTCCGGAACAGGGCGTCCATTTCGTCGAAAAACACGATGACCGGGTTGCCGCTGGCCGCCTTTTCCTTGGCTTTCTTGAAGACCTCCCGCACCTGGCGCTCGGACTCGCCCACATACTTGTTCAGCAGCTCGGGCCCCTTCACGTGCAGGAAGAAGCTGCGGACCTCCTTCCCCGTCAAATGCGCCAGCCGCCTGGCGATCGAGTGTGCGACGGCCTTCGCGATCATGGTTTTCCCGCAACCGGGCGGGCCGTACAGCAGCACGCCTTTCGGCGGGCTCAGCTTGTGTTCGATAAAGAGCTGCGGATGGAGGAACGGCAGCTCGACCGCATCGCGGACCTGTTCGATTTCCTGCGCGAGCCCGCCGATGTGGTCGTAATCCACATCCGGCACTTCTTCCAGGACCAGTTCCTCCGCCTCGGACTTCGGCAGCTTCTCGATCACGTAGCCGGACCGGGCGTCGTAGAGCAGGTGATCGCCGACGCTCAACCGTTCGGTGAGCAGCGGCTCGCCGAGATCCGCCACCTTTTCCTCGTCGAAATGGAGCGTGACCAGCGCGCGCCGCCCCTCCAGCAGATCCTTCAAGCGCACCACCTCACCCTGCCCGTCGAATCCGCGGGCCTCGATGACGTTGAAGGCTTCATTCAAGATGACTTCCTGTCCCTTCCGAAGATCCTTGATCTTGATCGAGGGATGGACGTTGACCTTCATCTTCCGGCCGGCCACGTACACGGTCGCGGTCTTGTCGTCTTCCAACCGGGAGAAAATCGCGTAGGAGGACGGCGGGGCGGTGAGCTTGTCGATTTCCGTGCGAAGCGCCTGAATCTGCGCCTTGGCTTCCTGCAGCGTCACCGCCAGTTTCTCGTTCTGCCGGGAGGCCTGATCCAACTGCGAACGGGAGTGCTGGAGTTGCCGCAACTCCTCCTCCATCGCCTGGATCTGCAGGCGCAGTTTTTCGACTTCCCGATTGGCGTCGTCGTTTCGCTTCATCATCTCGGCGTCCTTGTCCACCAGCCGTTCGGTTATAGTCTTGACGGAATCGCGGAGAGAACGAAACCGGCCCGGACTCCCCCTCGACTCGGCCATCGTGTGGTTCCCCCGATGCGCGAACCTAGTGCGATCCTGGAGTCGGGCCTGCAAAATACTAACACTGACCCGAAAGACGGTCAACCCAAAGGCCGGTTCGGCCTCACGCACGCGCCAGCGCGTCAAGAAATTGCCGCGTCGCGGACGCGGCCGACTCGGCGGACAGGATCGCGGACACCACCGCCACGCCGTACGCGCCGGCCCGCCGCACCTCGGCCACGCGCGCAGCCGTGATGCCGCCGATCGCAAAGACCGGAATGCGGCAACGCCGGCCGGCTTCTTCGAGCGGATGCAGGCCGATCGGCGGTCCATACTCGCGCTTCGAGGGCGTGTCATAGACCGGCCCGAGCACGACGAAGTCCGCTCCGTCCGATTCCGCCCGCACCACCTCATCCAGCGAGTGCGCGGAGACGCCGATCAGACGTTCGGGGCCCAGGAGCCGTCGGACGACCTTGACCGGCAGGCTGTCCGCCCTCAGGTGCACGCCGTCGGCGCCGAGCGCCAGCACGAGATCCGCCCGGTCATTGATCATCACCCGCCCACCCTGCGCCTGCATCATCGCACGCAATTCCGCGGACAAGGCCAACAGGTCCCGCGTTGCGAGATCGCGCTCCCGCACCTGCACTGTTCGCAAGCCTGCCGCTGCGGCCTGTCCGACAAGCGGCGCGAGCGGGCGCCCGCCGGTCTGTCGGCGATCCGTGACGAGATACAGGGGAAAATCAACGCGGGGCATGGGGGAGGTGAAACGTAAGGGGCAGGGCGTGAGGCGTCAGATGCACTCCCGGCCTGCTCGCTTTATGCCTGACGTGTCACGCCTTACGGTTTACAGCATGCCTTCGATGGGACTGCTCGCCGTGGCGTATAATTTTCTTGGGATCCGCCCCGCCCGATAGGCCAGGCGGCCGGCGTCCACGGCATATTTCATCGCTTCGGCCATCATGATCGGATCCTTGGCCCCGGCGATGGCGGTGTTCATCAGCACCGCGTCGGCGCCGTACTCCATCGCGAGCGCGGCATCGGAGGCGGTTCCCACGCCGGCATCCACGATGACCGGCACCTTGACCGTCTCGAGGATGATCTTGAGATTGTAGGGATTGCGGATGCCGAGGCCCGATCCGATCGGCGCGGCCAGCGGCATCACGGCGGGACAGCCGATGTCCACCAGCTTCTTGGCCACGATCGGATCGTCGTTCGTGTAGGGCAGGACGATAAACCCCTCTTTGATCAGGATTTTGGCGGCTTCGATCAGGCCCGCCGTGTCGGGGAACAGGGTCTGGTCATCGCCGATCACTTCCAGCTTGACGAGATCGGAGATGCCGGCCGCACGCGCCAGCCGCGAGTACCGGACCGCATCCTCCACGGTGTAGCAGCCGGCCGTGTTGGGCAGGATCGTGTATTTCTTGGGGTCGATGTAGTCGAGAAGATTCTCTTTCGACCGGTCGGTGATGTTGACGCGCCGAACCGCGACGGTCACCACGTCCGCGCCGGAGGCTTCGATGGCTTTCTTCGTTTCGACGAAGTCCTTGTACTTGCCGGTTCCCACCCACAGGCGGGACTTGAACTCCTTTCCGGCAATTGTCAGCCGATCGTCCGCCATCAGACCCCCTGCCCTGCGCCGCCGCCGATGAAACTGATGATTTCGATCCGGTCGCCCTCTTGCAGCCTTCTCCCGTCGAACTCGCCGCGGTCCAGAATGTTCAAATTCACTTCGACCGCCACGCGGTCAGGACGGATGTCCAGCTCCGTCAGGAGCCCGGCCACCGTCACGCCGGCCGCGAGCGTCCGAGGCTCGCCATTGACTTGAATCTGCATCGTCGTGACCCTGCAAGGAATATCGTACGAGAGGCGGAAATGCCTTGTCAACCGCGGCTGCCGGAGGGGTCGACCGGGGGGAAACTTTCGTCCCCACCCCGTTTCCGACTATGATAAGGCCTATGCATGAGCGAAACGGAGAGTTGGCCGGACTGTTTCAGTCCATCGCGGACTCGCTGGCCGATCAGAACGCGAACCCGCATCGCGTTCGAGCCTATCGACGCGCCGCCACCATGCTGCGGCAACTCCACGAGGATATCGGCGAGATCGCCGCGCGGGGCGAACTGCAAACCGTCCCCGGCATCGGCCGTGAACTTGCGGCGAAAATCGAGGAATTCCTGGTTACCGGGCAGGTTCCTGCCCGGACAACCGTCGCTCCCCCATTGCCTCCGGACGTCGCCGGCTGGGCCAGCCTGCCCGGGTTGTCGGAGAGTCTGGTGCGGCATCTTTATGGCCGGCTGGGCATCCGCACACTCGACGACCTGGAAACGCTGGTACGCTCGCACATGCTGCGCACACTGCCGGGCGTCTCCGTGGACGAGGACCGGCTGCTGGCCGCGATCGAGGCCAAGCGCCAGCCCAAGAACGGCTGACGAAGAGGGAATTGCTCAGGCGAAAGCAGGAAGCAGGGTAGCAAGGCACTCGCGTCCGGACCTCCGGGAGTGCTGCTGACGAAGGGAAGACGGGTGGCCTGGTTATTCCCCTTGCTCGCGCAACGCGCACACTCGGAAGGTGCTCGTTGGACGCGCGCAGTTAGGGAACAC
>JBFGRH010000055.1:0-10206 GCA_041563795.1 Nitrospiraceae bacterium
CCCGATCAGCTCGCCGCTCTTGCCGCCGTCCGATACTTTCACGACGCCCACGCCCGGGGTCGAGCCCACCGCGTTATTGACCGCCTTGTCGTTGCCGGTGAGGGGGCTCGGTCCGCGCAGCGCGAGGAACACGTAGCTGCCGTCCGGCGCCGTGTCCGTCAGGTCGGGGGCCGGATCGTCGCTGATCTTGCCGGCCAGATCGATGGTTCCGACGCTGGTGTTGCTCGTCGAATCGATGACCTCGATGTTGTTGCCGGCCCGGTCCACGCTCCAGACATAGGAACCGACCACCGCCATGCCGTGCGAATCGGCGTTTTTGCCGTCGCGTGAGGTGATGAGCTTGGCCTCCACCGACTTCGGCAGGGATCCGAGGTCCACGGCATACACGTCATAGGCCAGCGAGGCTGCCGTCGGGAACTTGTCCGCCGGCCAGCCGCCGCCCGAATTGATGTACATCGTCTGGCCCGCCTGGATGCCGCCGCACCCGGCCGGGTGCACCGGCTTGCTGTCCAGGGTTGCCAGCACCTTCATCGGCGTCTGCGTGACGTCCGCGACGATGAGTCCGCCGCCACGCAACGTGATGAAGGCATAGGTGCTGGTAT
The DNA here is from genome assembly GCA_041563795.1 of Nitrospiraceae bacterium. Taxonomy (GTDB): domain Bacteria; phylum Nitrospirota; class Nitrospiria; order Nitrospirales; family Nitrospiraceae; genus 2-02-FULL-62-14. The sequence goes on from JBFGRH010000055.1 coordinate 603, forward strand.
TCTCGGTGATCGGGCACACCGGCGCCGTATCCGGACGCTCGGGGTTTTCCATCGGGCCGAGGGCCAGGACGTCCTTGCCCTCGTCGAAGCTGAACTTGTGGTCCTTGTAATCCGTCCAGATCCGGATGAATTTCTTCTCCGCCATGTTGGCGGCGAGTGCCATCTTCTGGTCCGGCGTCGGCCAGGCCGCGTGCACGTTCTTGCCCATGGACAGGCAGGCCTCCGGTTTCCTGGTCGCCGCATCCATGAAGAGGACATGCCCGCTCAGGAAGGAGACGATGACGTGAGATTGGTCTTTGGTGAAGAACAGCATGTGCGGCCGGCGCACCGGCTTCTTGGTGGCTTCTTCGCAGAATGTGTTGACCTCGCCGGATAAATCCATGGTCACCGCCGGCTTGGCGCCGGCCGGGTCGGCCGCGAGCTGGGCGCCGTCGTAGATATGAAGGAACCCGCCGCTGTCCTTGCCCGTATCCGATTGGTCGGCGAGCCAGACTTCATAGGCATTGGCCGGGGCAGCCAACAGCGTGAGTGTCAAAAACGCAAGCAAGAAAGGGATATACATGGCCGGCCTCCTTTGAGCGGGACGGGGGAAACTGCTCTCCCGCGCATCCTAGGCGTCCTCTTGAAAGCCTGTCAACTGACGCGGTTGACGTTGACCCCCCAAAAAAGCCTGTGTTACGGTCTGACGCTGGGCCACAATCAATGCATCGGCAGCAGCCGACAGGTGGGCATGGCCGACACGGTGCTCGAACAGATCGCCGCCCTGAGGGATGAGGACTGGGCGGTCCGCGAAGACGCGGCGATGGCGCTTGCCGGCCTCCGCGACAAGCGCGCGGTGGAACCGCTCATCACGGTGCTGCGAGATTCGGACCGCGCGGTGCGCGAAGCGGCGATTGCCGCCTTGACGGCGATCGGAGAGGCGTCCGTCGAGCCGCTGGGCGCCTGCCTGCTGGATAAGAATCTGACCGTCCAGGAATCCGCCGCCTCGATCCTGGCTGCCATCGGCGACGCCCGCGTGGTGGACGTGTTGGTCGGAGCCCTGGCCAGCACCGACTGGGTCGTCCGCATGCATGTTGCCAAGGCCTTGGGCCGTATCGGCGAGTCCCGCGTCATCCCGGCGCTCATGCCACTGCTGCAGGACAAGGTCAAGGCTGTGCGCGAAGAGGTCAGCGGCGCGCTGGCCGCACTGGGGCCGGCGGCGATCCCCGTGCTGGTCGACGCGCTGATGCATGAAGAGTGGCTGGTGCGCCTCCACGCCGTCGAATCGCTGGGCAAGACGAAGTCCCCGGAAGCCGTGGACGCATTGCTGCGCCTGCTGTTCAATGACCGGGATTCGTCGCTCCGCGAGGACGCGGTCCGGGCCTTGGGCGAAATCGGTGATGAGCGGGCGGTGGAGTTTCTCCTCACGGCGCTCAAGGAGCCGGGCCTGCGTCCGCTGGTGGCGGAAGCCCTGGGCAGGATCGGCGACCGTCGGGCCGTGCCGGCCTTGGTGGCCGTGGTGGAGGGCACGAACCGACCCGAGCAGAGCCGGATCGTCGCCGGGTGCGGCGATCAATGGACTGAGGAAATGACCGCGCAGGCCGCCGCCGCCCGGTCGCTGGGGCAGATCCGGGACCCCGCGACGATTCCGACCCTGGTGGCCGCGCTCAAGAACACGGTCATGCGGGCCGAGGCGGCGACGGCGCTGGTGGCTTTCGGCCAGCCGGCCATTCCGCATCTGGTGGCGCAGCTGAAGAACGAGCAGGACGACAATATCCTCTTTCACGTGAAAGAGGCCCTGGCCCAACTGGGCTGGCGCCAGGGGAGAGTTTGAGCCGACATGAAGGAAGCAGAATTGCATATGCAATTTGCCATGCGCATTGGTTCACGACATAATTCTGATTTTTCGTGAACTGGGGCGACGGATAGGTCATGGCCAAAGAATCGATCGAAACGCTCATAACCGAACTGGTCCACGAAGAGGACTGGCGGCGCATGCGCGCGATGGCCGCCTGCGTGCAGGGCGGCACAAAGGCCGTCGAGGCCTTGATCCGCGCGCTGGAAACCTCACCCCCCGGCTTGAAAACAGAGATCGCTGGCATGATCGCCCGGCTCAAGGACCCCAAGGGCGGCGTCCCGCTGGTTCGGCTGCTCCGCGATCCGGATGAGACGGTCCGCAAGGCCGCCGCGATCGCGCTGGAGCAGATGGCCGGTGTGCTGGATGCGGATGCGGCCGAAGCCCTGGTGCAGGAGCTGTCGAGTTTACAGGATGAAGCCCAGCGTCACGTCATCATCAAGCTGACCGGCGCCATGCCGAACGCCGTCGGGCCGGTCTGCGCCATGCTGAAACATGAGGATGAAACGGTCAGGCTGACGGCGCTGGAGATGCTCGACCACCTGCTGGAGCCGAAGTCCGCCGATGCCCTGGTGGACGCGATGATGGAACCGGCGATGCGGGACGCCGCAACGCGCACGCTGAAGAGACTGACCGCGATCCGTGACCGGATCGACGAGACGTTCAACGCGCTCCGCAATATCGAAGGTTCGGCCGAGCGGGAAGAGGCCCGGATGGCGACGGTGATCAATCTGCTGCCGATCGGCCGCCCCAGCGTCGATATCCTGATCGAGTACCTTGACGATGACGACTGGCTGGTGCGGGAGGCGGCGACGGACCTGCTGGGGAAGATCGCCGACGTCCGGTCGGTGGAGCCCTTGATGGAGCGGCTCCGGAAGGACAAGGATACGGGGGTGAAGGAGCTGGCCTTGAAGGCCTTGGGTCTGATCGGCGACGCGAGGCCGCTCGAGCTCTACATCGAGGCGATTCCGATCCGTCCGCTCCGGGTCTTCGCGATGGAGGCGTTGGCCAAGATCAAGGACGTGGAGCGGCTCCGTTCGTACCAGGAACTGTTCGAGCGGTTAAAGACTGACCGGGACGGGCTGGTCTCGTATAATGCCGGGATGATCGTGGACAAATTGGCCGCGCTCACGATGCAGGCGGAAGTGCAGGCGGGGGGGGAATCGGCAAAGGCGGAGGACATGGACCATGAGTGACGCGGAACAACAGGAACGGATCGAGCAATTACTTTCGGCGCTACGGGATGAGAACGAGGCGCTGCGCGGCCACGCGGTGGCCAGCCTCGGCCAGATGGGGATGGAGGCCCTGCCGCAGTTGATCAACGTGCTGGAGGATGAGGATGCGGTCATCCGCGAGGCAACCACGAGCGCGATCGTGCGGATTGGGCCTGCCGCGGTCGAGCCGCTCATTGAGGCGCTGCAGGAGGGGACCTGGTCGGTGCGGGAGCAGGCGGCTTCGGCCCTGGGGAAGCTCAAGGACCCGCGCGGCATCGCGCCGCTCGTGAAGGCGCTCAAGGACAAGGACGGGGCGGTCCGGACGGCGGCGGTCTGGGCGCTGGAGCGGATCGGCGATCCGCAGGCCGTGCCGGGCCTGGTGGAGTCGCTGGGCGACAGCCTGGTGCGGGAGGACGTCGCCCGCGTGCTGAAAAAGATCGGCGATGTCCGGGCGGTCGACGCGCTGATCGAGGGACTGAACGGGAACAATTGGATGGTGCGCCGGCACGCGGCCGAGGCGCTGGGCAAGATTGGCGACCAGCGGGGTTACGAGTCGCTGGTCGGGGCGTTGCAGGACGAGGACTGGCTGGTCCGGCGCAACGCGGCCGAGTCGCTGGCCCGGCTTGGCGACAAGCGGGCGGTGGACCCGCTGCTGCCGCTGTTGGAAGACGAGAACGAAATGGTCCAGGAAACCGCCGAAGGGGCGCTGTCTAGTTTAGGGTGGAAACCCAAGGAGTAAACGTACTACAGTAACGAACTGGGTATATTGGGGACTGAACATGGCGAATGAAACACCGGAACAACCAGCCAAGCTGATCCAGATCGGGCCCAAGGGCGGGGCCAAACAGGACGGGTTCAACCTCGTCACGGAGCGCGTGGTGTCCGTCAATCCCGCCGCGAAGCAGCTCGAGGTGGAGCTGCTGGCCTATGACGGCAAGACGGTCCTGCTGGACGTCGCCGAGGAGGCGCTCGCCGACCTGCAGACCATCAAGCCCGGCGACGGGGCGACGATCCGCGTCGTGGAGGAGGGCGGCAAGCGCGTCGCCAAGAGTTTCAAGATCCGCGCGAAGGATCCCAACGCCGCCCGGGCCGACGCCATGCTGGCGGACCTCCGGGACACGCACTGGCTGAACCGCAAGTACGCGGCCGAGACGCTGGGAGAATTGAAAGACCAGCGGGCGGTCGGGGCCCTCGTGGAGGCGCTCACCGACGAGGTCGGCGATGTGCGGCAACGGGCCTATGACTCGCTGATCAAGCTGGGCGGCGTGTCGGTCCCGTCGCTGGTGCCGCTGCTGGTCTCGGAAGAGGACGAACTCCGGCAATCGGCCACGGAAATCATCCGCAAGGTCGGCAAGCCGGCCGTGGAGCCCCTGGCCGTGGCGCTGGAGGCGGCGGACGACCGGCTGAAGACGAGGATCTTAAAAGTCCTGGACCGGATGGGCTATAAACCGAAGGCGAAGGACACGGAAGCCGTCAAGCAGATCGGGCAGGGCTGAGCGTTACTTCTTGGGCGCCCGTTCGGGCTGCCCCACCGACACGTACCGAAATCCAATCTCCGCCACGCGGTCCGGCTCGTAGACGTTGCGCAGGTCGATGAACAGCGGCTGGCGCAACAGCGTCCGGAGGCGATTAAAGTCCAGATTCCGGAACTGGTTCCATTCCGTCATCAGCACGAGCGCATCGCTGCCCTCGGCCGCCTCGTAGGGGTCGGCGCAGGGGGTGATCTTCGGCAGCAGCTTCGCGCCCTCCTCGAGGGCAGCCGGATCATGGGCGCGGACGGCGCAGCCCTCTTTCAGCAGCCCCTCGATGATCGACAACGCCGGCGACTCGCGCAGGTCGTTGGTGTTCGGCTTGAACGAGAGTCCGAGCACCCCGACCGTCTTGCCCTTCAGGCCGCCGAGCGCCTGTTTGATCTTCACCACCATGGCCCGTTTCTGCTGCTCATTGGCCGCCGCCGCCGCCTTGGCGATCCGCATCTCGGCGCCGTGCCGCTCCCCGGTGTCGATCAGCGCGGCCACGTCCTTCGGGAAACAGGACCCCCCGAAACCGGGCCCGGCGTGCAGGAACTTGGAGCCGATCCGGTGATCCAGCCCCATCCCTTTCGCGACCGCCTGGACGTCGGCGCCGACCTTCTCACAGAGATTCGCGATCTCGTTGATGAAGGAGACCTTCGTGGCCAGGAACGCGTTGGAGGCGTACTTGATCATCTCGGACGTCGCGATGTCGGTGATGACGATCGGCGTTTCGATGAGGTACAGCGGCCGGTAGAGGTCCTTCATGATGGCGGTCGCTTCCTCGCTGTCCGTGCCGATGACGACCCGGTTGGGCCGCATGAAGTCTTCGATGGCCGAGCCTTCGCGCAGAAATTCCGGGTTGGACACGATATCGAACGGGATCGGCTTTTTCTGGGTGGCCTTGATGACCTTGCGCAGCGTCTCACCGGTGCCGACCGGCACGGTGGATTTTGTGGCGATGACCTTGTACCCGGTCATGTGCCGGGCGATGCCCCGGCCCACTTCCTCCACGTAGGAGAGGTCGGCGGAGCCGTCGCTACGGGAGGGGGTGCCGACGGCGATGAAAATGACCAGGGCGTCATCCACCGCCTTGGCGATGTCGGTCGTGAAAGCCAGGCGGTTGTCCCGGATGCCCTTGGCGACCAGTTCCGTGATGCCCGGCTCGTAGAAGGGCACCTCGCCCTTTTCGAGCTTGCCGATCCGCTTGGCATCGGTGTCCATGCAGGTGACGTTCAACCCGAACTCGGCAAAGCAGGCCCCCGTCACCAGCCCGACGTAACCCGTTCCGATCACGCAGATTTGCATGAATATTCCCTCGACTGTGTTACGCGGGCGAGTATAGCACGAAGGGTTGTCCGGGACGAACGTTTGGCGGAACGGGGGACTGGCTCCGCCGTCTTCGGCGGTGCCTGTCCCGTTTCGGACGGGGACAGGCATCGGAAGGAAGGGTGTCAGTCCCCGTAATTGACTCGCCTTGCGGCCTTCAGTAGACTGCCCGCAGGGAAGGAACGAAGCGCCATGGCGTCCCGAAGCGGCACGATGATGCGGCCCCTGGCCGTGATGATGAAGCGGAACCCCCGGTCGATCAGCCCGGAGGCGACGCTGGCCGAGGCCGCGGTCATGATGCGGGACACGCGCGTCGGCGCCATCCTGGTCGCGGAGCGGGACGCGTTTGTCGGAATCGTCAGCGAGACGGACCTGGTGCGCAAGGCGATGGCCGGTCAATTGACTGCCACGCAGACCAAGGTGCGGGCGGTCATGAGCAGTCCCGTCATCACGATCGAACAGGATCGCTCCGCCCACGACGCCAGTGATCTCATGGCCGAGAAGGGCATCCGGCACCTGGCTGTGACGGAAGAGGGACGCATTGTCGGCATCGTCACCGTGCGGGACCTCCTGCGCTATTTCAAGAACTGGGGCCCTCATTAACTCACCGCGACACGATTCTCCCCCACGCATGTTGACTCCACCTTCGAACCCGAACCGCATCTGGCTTTTTGCGACCGCATTCATCAGCGGCGCGGTCGTCATGGCGCTGGAGATTCTCGGCAGCCGCCTGCTGGCGCCCGTGTTCGGCAACTCGCTGTTTGTCTGGGGCGCGCTGATCGGCGTGATCCTGGCCGCCATGAGCAGCGGCTATGCCATGGGCGGCTGGCTGGCGGACCGGTATCCGGGCGGCCTTGTCCTGGCCGGCCTGCTGGTGTTTTCCGGCGCCTGGACGCTCCTGCTGGCCTGGGGCGGCCAGCCGGTCATGTTCAGCGTCTCGTCCTGGATCGAGGATCCCCGCTGGGGCCCCTGCCTCGCAGCCACGATCCTGCTGGCCCCGCCGGCGTTCGGGTTAAGCGGGGTGCTGCCGGCGCTCCTGCGCCTCTCGATCGGCGACATGGGCCATCTGGGCCGTCACACCGGCGCCATGATCGCGGTCTCGACGGTCGGCAGCCTGATCGGCACCTGGGGAACGGCTTTCTTTCTCCTGACATGGCTGGGGAGCGCCACGCTGGTCGCCGTGCTGGGCATCATTCAAATTTCGCTGGGCGTGCTGTGGGGCTGGCGGGGGGCCGTGGTCGGGGTCAAGGCCGGCGTGCCGGTCCTCGTGGGATTGGCCATCCTCTTATGGCTGGCGGTCCATCCGGGCCAGGCCCTGCCGGAAGACTTGAAGCGGTTGATCCCGGCGGTTCCGCTCCATCAGGAGGACAGCCCCTACCAGCAGGTGCGCGTGCGGGACGATACGCAGGGGATATTCCGTTATTTGATCCTGGACCGCACCTTCCACGCGGTGATGTGGAACGCCGAACCAGTGGCCCTGTTCCTGCCCTACAGCCAACTCATGATGGCGGCCCTTGCGCTACCGCCTGACCCGAAGCGGGGCCTGATCCTGGGCCACGGCGGCGGCTCGCTGGCCAAATGGCTTGCGCGCCACTGGCCCGGGTTGGAGCTGGATACGGTGGAGGTGGATCCGTCGGTCGTGAGGGCGGCTGAACAATATTTTAGTTATGCGCCCGTGAAGGGGCACCATGTCCACGTGAAGGATGCGCGGATGTTTCTGCGGAGCACGACGGCCACCTACGATGTGATCTGGCTGGACGTGTTTGCCCGCCATCTGATCCCGTTTCACCTGACGACCCAGGAGTTCTTCAGGGAACTGCGTGCGCGGCTGCATCCGGACGGCGTGCTGGCCGTCAATCTGGCGTCTTCCGGTGAGGGCGCAGACCGGCTTCGGGCGCAGGCGGTGGTCGCGACCATGAAAACCGTCTTCCCGGTGATTGAGTCGTATGGCGTCAAGGGGCCGTGGAAAACGGTGCGGCAGTCCAAGGCGGAGAACCTGATCTTCTTCGCCGGGGCGCCCGTGGAACGGACCAGCCCAGCCGACTTTAACGCAAAGGTCGAGGGCCTGCTGGCGCAGAGGCGCCTGCCGTTTGAAGTGCCTGAGTTGATGAAAACCAGGATCGAGCAGGAATGGCCCTCTGGTGTCGTGCTGACGGACGACTACGCGCCCTACGATCTCCTGATCGGACGGGAAGGTGAACCCATCCCGGGCCAGGCGCCGACGTCAGTACAATAGGGGCGTCCGGTGTTCTGTAAACCCCTCGTTTTATGAGCAGTTAAAGTCTTGCGGGCTGTTCGAACCGGGGGGGATCCGGTTAGCGAAAGAAGGTGCTTGCTTCCCTTATTGGCCTATGCTATATCATCCCGCGTTTCAGGGTTAATCTCCCGCGAAACAGGCAATGCACCATAGGCCTTAAGGATTCGTCATCGCTCACTAATCCACGGGTTTTTTCTTTCAAGGAGGTAGGCAATGGGCAAGATGTTTGTGTCTGTATTTTTCGGCCTCATTTTGGTGATGGCCGGAGTTTCCACTTCCTTCGCGCTGCAATCGGGCGGCGTCGAGATCGGTGACCTTGAGACGGGATCGGTCGTCGGTCAGCCGTTCAAGGAAATTCCTGTCGACCTGACCTTCTATGCGCTCGAGAACGTGGGCGGGAAAAAGGTGTGGTGGCCACCGACGCAGATCCTGAAGCTTGCGGGTCGTCCGGGAACGCCCGTGTTGTTCAAAGTGACCAATGAAACTTCCGCGGAGCACGGGTTCGAGCTCTCAGCGGACGCTAGGAATCAGGGTCCCACGTCCATGCACATCAAGCTTGTCTTGAAGCCGGGCGAGACCAAGTACATCGGCATTCCGACGAGCGACCTGACCTACGTGACGGCGAGCGGGATACTGAATTATCAATGCCAACTGCATGCCGCCCATCTCGGTGGTCAGTTGCTGATCGATAAGTAATCGTTCGCGCTTTCGTTCCTGACGACACCCCATCGGTGCCATCGTGCACTGATGGGGTGTCGTGTTTTTGTGGGCTGAGAAGTTGAAGGAAGAGGCCCGATCCGGGATGGCCGGAGGCCCTTGAGATCAGGTCTCGGTCTGGCAGACCGTTTCCCCGTCCAAGGGGATGCGCTGGGCTGCCGCCAGCCTGCCGGAGACGATCAGCAGAAGAAAACGGTCCTCCGCCGGAGGGCGATCCGCTGACATTGACACGATCGTATTGATGTCGATGACCACTTCGTTCTTCTCCTGCTTCGGAGACCCGTTCATGACCCAGAAATGACCGCTTGCGTTGGGGAACTGCGTGGTGACGAATGTCTCAATAATGGAGGGCATGTCTTCGATCCCGGCGAGCGATGTGGGCGCGAACCCGATCCCCAGGCCGACCCAGAGGGATAGGATCAATCCTGTGTAAGAGCGCATGGGTCACCTCCCAGTAGGATTGCTTGAATTGTACCATTGAGTCGGGAATTATCAAAATTCTGTGGCAGCAGATCGACTGGAGCACAAAAAAACCCCATCCCGCAGGGGATGGGGTTTTGTGCAATTCAGAGACGACCGGGCTTCAGTTTCGGACGCCGCCCCAGACCTTGGCCGGATCGATGGTCTTGTCCGGGTTCAGCTTCTTGGCTTTTTCCAGCAGCACATCCGTCTTTTCCGGGTAGGCAGGGTCGGAGATGCAGCAGTTGTCGACGGGGCAGACCGCCGCGCACTGGGGCTCGTC
>JBFGRH010000056.1:0-10191 GCA_041563795.1 Nitrospiraceae bacterium
GCTGCGCGATGTCCCTGTTTGTCAGTCCTTCCGCGACGAGACGAAGGATCTGCTTCTGCCGGGGAGTCAGGGCGGGAGCTTCCTGCTTCTTCGTGGCACGCGCTCCGCGGTTTCTCCGTTGTTTTGTCCGAGCCATGGTCACTTTCCTTTGTGGTGATTACGTGTTCACTCTAACACGTGGTTTCCTGATGGTAAATACGGGCCGCGGCCGATTGCTTCATGGCAGTCCAAGATGTTGAAAGCATTCACAATAGTCGCCCGCTCGCACATGGTGGAACGGCCCGTCCGCACGGCGATGACCATTCTCGGCATCGCGCTGGGTGTGGCGGTCTCGGTGGCGATTCGCACGGCGAATGTGGAGGTGCTGCGATCCTTCGAGGAGGCCGTCCTGACGGTGGCCGGCCAGACGACCCTGGAGGTCTCGGGAGGAGAACTGGGGTTGGATGAACGCGTGATCGCCGCGCTGCGGCGGCAGCCGGGCGTGCGGTCCGCCTCACCGGTGGTGCAGCAGGACACGCAGGTGGCGGAGGGGCCGCATCGGGGCCGATCGCTGGTGGTGATGGGGCTGGACCTGCTCGAGGCCGCCGACCATCGGAACTTTCGCCTGAAAACGGAGGCCGGGGAGGAGCCGACCCTCGATCCGCTGCTGGAGCCGAATGCGGTCTTCATCGGCGCCCGCCTGGCCTCCGACTGGTCGCTGTCGGAGGGGAGCCGGCTGGATCTGCTGGTCGGGACCTCGACCTACCGCGTGGTGGTGCGCGGAGTGGTCGAGTCGAGCACCGGGGTTCGAACTGCCTGGGAGCAGCTGGCGGTCATGGACATTGCCGCGGCGCAGTCGCTGTTCGGATCGGTCGGCAAACTGGACCGCATCGACCTGGTGACGGACCCGGCCCGACCGGTGGAGGAGATCGCCGAGGCGCTCGCACCGCTGCTGCCCCCGCCCTTGACGATCCATCGTCCGGCCCATCGCAACGAGCAGGTGGAGCGCATGGTCAGGGCCTTTCAGTTGAACCTGGCGACGTTGAGCGGGGTCGGCCTGCTGGTCGGGCTGTTGCTGGTGTACAACACGATCGCTTATTCGGTGGTCCGGCATCGCCGTGAGATCGGGATTCTGCGCGCGCTCGGGCTCTCGCGCGCCGGCGTCGCGACGCTGTTTATCGGCGAGGCGGCGGTCATGGGTCTTGTCGGCGGGGTGGCCGGGAGCTGGTTCGGCGTCCTGCTGGCGGGACGACTGGTTTCGATGCTGGGCCGGACCGTGTCCGATCTCTACGCACCGGTCAGCGTGGCTGCCGACGGGCTTGCCTCGCTCACGCCTGTGTTGCTGCTTGAGGGGGGGCTGTTCGGGCTGGCGGTGGCGATGCTGGGCGCGGTGGCCCCGAGCCTGGACGCGGGCCGCACGGCGCCGGCGCGCGCGCTGGCCCCGGGTGAGTATGAGGATACGCAGGCCTTTCGCGCCGGGCTCCTGGCATGGGTCGGCGCCGGGTGTCTCTTGCTGGCCGGCCTGCTGGCCCTGCCGGGGCCGGTCGGGGGGCTGCCGGTGTTCGGGTATGCCTCGGCGTTCTTTCTGCTGCTGAGCCTCTCCTGCCTCGCGCCCTTGCTCGTCTACGGCTTCGGGATGATGATGGCCGGGCACCATGAGCCGGCGAAGGGCGGCGTCGGCGCGCTGGGCCTGATCGCGGGCGAGCAGATCGCCCGGGCGCCGGGCCGGAACGCCATTACCGTCTCAGCCCTCATGATCGGCATCGCGATCATGATCGGGGTGGGGATCATGATTCAGAGTTTCCGGCAGACGGTGGACGAATGGATCAACCAGACGGTCATGGCCGACCTGGTCGTCGCCACGCCCGGCTGGCCGACAGGAGAGGGGGGCGGCGCACAGGCCAAGCGGATGCCGCTGGCCTGGAGGGAACGGGTCCAGGCGGTGCCCGGCGTGGCGGCGGTGGATACCTATCGCGACCTGACGATCGAGCTGGGCGGACGCCCCGTCTCGATGGTGTCCCGGGACCTCCGCGTCCATGCCGAGCACAGCCGCTATCTGTTCCTCCATGGAGAGTCCGCCGAGGTCCTGTTCCGGACCATCACGGAGCGAGGCGTCGTGATCTCGGAAGTGCTGGCCGGCCGTCTGGGCCTCCGGGAGGGGAGCCGGCTGACGCTGATGACCCCCTCCGGGGAACGGTCGTTCCCGGTGACCGGCGTGTTTTACGACTACGCGACCGACGGCGGGAAACTCGTCATGGACCGGTCGCTCTACCGGACGCTCTGGGACGACGATACGACGACCGTCATCGCCGTCTACGTGGCGCCCGAGGCCGATGCCGGCCTGGTGCGCCGGCGGGTGGCCGACACGATGGTGCCGGTCGGCCGCGTCATCATCATTACCAACGCGGAGATCAAGCGGGAGATCCTGGCGATTTTTGACCGGACCTTCACCGTCACCTATGCGCTGGAGTTCATCGCCGTCGTGATCGCCCTGCTGGGCATCGTCAACACGTTGCTGACCTCGGTGCTGGAGCGGCAGCGTGAAATGGCGACACTGCGGGCGATCGGGGCGAGTGCCGGACAGATCCGGCGCCTCGTGCTCTGGGAGGGTCTGTACCTCGGCCTGCTGGGCGCCTGTCTTGGCGTTGCGGGCGGCGTGCTCCTGTCATTCCTGTTGATCCACGTGATCAACAAGCAATCGTTCGGGTGGACGATCCACTTCCAGTTTCCTGCCTGGCTGGTGGTCCAGGGCGTGGGACTGGCGCTCGCGGCGGCGCTGCTCGCGAGCTATGTGCCGGCGCTGTGGGCGGCGAGACAGCCGGTGGTGGACGGGCTCAGGTATGAGTAGCAGGATGTTGAAAAAGGCCGCCAGCTTTGTTCTCGGTCGCCCGTCTCCCTGCGACGTACCGAAAAACGTACGTCTCAGTCGCCGGACTCCCTGCGGCCGCGCTGAACGGCCTTTTTGACCATCCTGGTAGAGACAGTAGGACTTGCTATACGGTGGCTGGCCTGGTGGGCTGGTAGTCCACTTCGATTTCGAAGCCGAGGTCGGTGATCATCTTCCAGGCGTCGGGCGCCAGCTGGCCCGGCGTCGTCAGGTAGCCGTTCACGAACAGCGAGTCCGCCGCGTACAAGGCCAGCGGTTGCAGGGAACGCAGGTTGAATTCCCGCCCGCCCGCCACGCGGATCTCCGTGCGGGGATGCAGAAACCGGAACAGGCTGAAAATTTTCAGGCAGCGCTGCGGCGTGAGGTGCCGGCATTCTTGTAGCGGCGTCCCCTCGACCGGGTGCAGCATGTTCAGCGGGATCGAGTCCGGCCGCACGTCCCGCAGGGCCAGCGCCATCTCGATGATGTCGTCGTCCTGTTCCCCCATGCCGATGATGCCGCCCGAGCAGATCTCCAGCCCGGCCGCCCTGGCGTTGCGGATCGTCGCCAGCCGGTCCTGGTAGGTGTGCGTCGTGCAAATCTCCTCGTGGAAGGCTTCGCTCGTGTTCAGGTTGTGGTTGATCCGGTCCACGCCGGCGGCCTTGAGCGAGCGCGCCTGCTGTTCGTTCAGCAGGCCGAGCGAGCAGCACACCTGGATCGGAATCTCCTGCTTGACCGCGCGCACCGCGTCCGCAATCTCCTCGACCTCGCGGTCGAGCGGGCTGCGCCCGCTGATCACGACGCAGTAGCGCTGGGCCTTGGAGGCGGCCGCCCGGCGCGCGCCGTCCACCATCTGGTCCTTGGAGAGCAGGCCGTAGCGGTCGATGTCGGCCGTGGAGACGGACGATTGCGAGCAATAGCCGCAGTCCTCCTGGCAGGCGCCGCTCTTGGCGTTCAGCAGCATCTGCAGGCGGACAGTTTTCCCGAAGTACCGCTCGCGGACCTTGTAGGCGGCCGCCAGCAGCTCGATCACGTGGTCGTCCGGTGTCGCCAGGACCTCCTGGCACTCGCTCCGCGTCAGGACTTCATCCCGGAGCGCTTTCTCGGCGTAAGTATCGTAGGACGTCATCAAATCCCTTTCTCTAGACGGTTTCGTACGGGGTTCCGAAGCCGTGGTAGGCCACGGAGCGGGGTTCGGGCAGGCCCTCGCCCGCCTGGGCCGCCGCACTGGTGGCATCCACCCAGGGCAGGGCCACGAACGAGTTCCAGGTCCCGCACCGGCTGCAACGCCCCGACCATTCCGCGGACTCGTGCTGGCAGTGGGTGCAGTGGTACGGCACCACGACCCGCTTCTTGAACCCCAGGGCTTTCTTCAACTCCTCGACCGCCAGGTCCATGTGCTGCTTGCGCAGGTACAGGTTGGCCATGATCTTGTGGTAATCGGCCATCTGATCCTGAGGGCCTTCCAGGCTGGAGAGCAGATCGTAGGCCTCGTCCACCATCTCCAGGCGATAATAGAGCTTGCCCAGGTAGAACTTGAGCACGGGGTTGCGCGGATCGCGCTGCGCGGCGTGCTGGTAAATGCGGATGATCTCCCCGGGCTCGCCCATGTCCAGGTAGAGCTCTTCGAGCCGGTGCAGCAGGATGATGTTGTTCGTCTTCGTGTAGACCTTCTCCAGGATCTCCGCGGCGCTCTTGGTCTTGCCCTCCTGGATGAGAATCTCGCCCAGGCCGATGTAGGCCGGCAGGAATTGCTTGTTGCGCTTGATCGCGGCGCGGAAATAATGACGGGCCTTGTCCGGATGGCCCCGCTCCAACAGGTGGCGGCCCACTTCGTAGGTCAGTCCCACCAGCACGCCGCCTTCCCGCTCCTGGTCGGTTTGCGAGAGGTGGGCCTTCATCAGGCGGTGCTGGATGTCCAGCGCCTCGTTCCAGCTTTCCAGACGGACATGCAGGTCGCGCTTGCCGATGAGCGCGGTGAGGTTGGCCGAATCCAGCTTGAGAATATCCCGGAGCACTTGCAGCGCCTCTTCGAAGCGCTTGGCCGCCTCCAGGTCCTTGGCCAGCGCCAGCAACACCTCGATGTTGCCGTCTTCGATGCTGCGGGCTTTACGGTGCAGCCGGATGGCTTCCGTGTAATTCTTCTCGGTCCGGTAGATGTTCCCCAGCCACAGCAGGGAATCGACATGGTTGGGGTCCTGCGCGAGCGCCTTTTGGAACAGGCTGATCGCCTCGCTCGTCCGCTTTGAGAGGAATGCGTGCGTGCCCTCGCGGTGCAAGGCGGTGACCCTCTCCTCGCGACGGCGCAGGCGTCCGCTCCGCCAATGCACGATGGCGTGCACGGTTTCCCGGATGCCGACGATCATCGTGACGAGGGCCGCGCCCACCGCCATGGACAGCAGGACCAGCGAGGCGAGGCTGAGTTCATGGGTCTCGGAGGAGCTGAAGCGCAGCGTGATGGAGTCGGGATTCAGTTCGCGGAAGTGCTCGTAGAGCACGCTCGCGACGATGACGAGGAAGACTGTCAGCAACAATCGCAGCATACGCGCTCGCTATCCCCGAATCCGCGTCCTGGTTCTCGCGGGTGGCGTGGGAGCCGTGGCCGCCACCGGCAGGCTGTCGGGCAACCGGACCTGTTTGGCATCCCCCCAGAGGCGTTCCAGGGCGTAGTGGGTCCGCATGTCAGTCCGGAAGATATGCACGACCACGTCCGCGTAATCCATCAGGACCCACTGCGACGTCGAGAGGCCTTCGAGGCTGAGGGGGTGGATGCGTTGCTGGGCCAGGCTGCCGTCGATATGGTCCGCGATGGCGCGCACCTGCCGGTCCGAGCCTCCCGAGCAGAGCACCAGGTAATCCGCAACGGAGGTAAGCTTCCCGACGTCGAGAATCACAACGTCCTCGGCTTTCTTGTCGAGCGACGCAGCGGCGATGGCAAGCGCTTTAGCCTTGGATTCCGGGAAGATCGGGATCCTCCTGATATAGCCTGGCGCGCATTATATAGGATTCCACGGGGGCAGGCAACAATGTGCCGACGTCCATCCGGCCGCTGATTCGTCGCCGAATGTCCGACGCGGAGATGTCGCAGGGCGGCAGGCGGAGCAGGGTGAGGTGCGTGCCTCCCGGGATCGGCACCTCGAGCCGGTCTTGCGCGCCGCGGTCGAGGACGTCCAGTTTCAGGTGGGGGATCGCCGGCAAGGGGGGGCGATTGGCCAGCGAGGCGAAGGCCATGCCCGTTCTCGAGACGACGGCGAAGTGGCAGAGCCGCAGCAGGTCCGGGGCCTGTCTCCAGCTGGGGAATTCCACGAAGGCATCAAGCCCGATGATGAAGACCAGCTCCGTGGCCGGGCTGTAGTGGCGGCGGAGCTCCCGGACCGTGTCGATCGAATAGGACGTGTGCGGCCGCCGTACCTCGACGTCGGAAACGGCCAATGAGGGATTCCCGGCAACGGCCAGCCGGACCATCTCCAGGCGATGGTGGGCGGGAGCCATGTGGTTGCGCGGCTTGTGCGGTGGCTCGCCGGACGGAATGAACAGGACCTGGTCCAGGGACAGGCGTTCCCTGACTTGCGCTGCGATCGTCAGGTGGCAGTGATGGATGGGGTTAAATGTGCCGCCGAACAGGCCGATCTTCATGCGTCACAGAATGACGAGGTTGTCCCGGTGGATCGCTTCGTCATACCCCTGCACGCCGACGGCTTTGTGAATCTCGGCGGTCTTGAGTCCCTTGATCTGCTTGAGCACGTCCGATGAGAAATTGACCAGCCCCTTCGCGATTTCTTTCCCCTGACGGTCGAGGCAGGCCACGGGGTCGCCGGGGCTGAAGTCGCCGGTCACGGCGGTGATCCCGGAGGGCAGCAGGCTCTTGCCGCGTCGCACCAGGGCCTCGACGGCGCCGTCATCGAGCGTGAGCTGTCCCTTCGTGCGGAGGGTAAAGGCGATCCAATGTTTCCGGCTGGGCAGCCGTTTGCCCTTCGGCAGGATGAGCGTGCCGGCCTCGGTCCCCTCGAACAGGGCGGGCAGCAGGCCGGCTTGCTCGCCGCTCATGATCAGGGTCGCGCCGCCGTACTCCGCCACCTTCTTGGCCGCCTGGATTTTCGTCACCATGCCGCCGGTCCCTTCGAAGCTCCGGGTGGAACCGGCGCACCGTTCGATGTCCGCCGTCACATCGGTGACCAGGGGGATGAGCGTGGCGGAGGCGTTCCGGCGGGGATCCTCGGTATAGAGTCCGGCCACGTCGGAGAGAATCACCAGCAGGTCGGCGTCCACCAGATGGGCCGCTTCCGCGGCCAGGTTGTCGTTGTCGCCGAACCGGATCTCGTCCACGGCCACCGTGTCGTTCTCGTTGATGATCGGGATCACCCCGAACTCGATCAGGGCCGCGAGCGTGTGCCGGGCGTTCATGAACAGCTTCCGGTCCGCCAGACCCTGATGCGTCAGCAGGACCTGGGCGACCTTTTGCCCCAGCGGCTCGAAGGCTTTCTCGTAGGCCCACATGAGCCGGCTTTGTCCGACGGCGGCCGCGGCCTGTTTCTCCGGCAGGTTCTTGGGATAGGCCGTGAGGCCGAGCTTCTGGATGCCGGAGACGATGGCGCCGGAGGAGACGATAAGCACGTCGCGGCCGCTGGTCTTGACCGCGGCGATGTCGGCGGCGAGTTGCTCGATTCGTTCGGGGCGCAGGCCGATGCCCTTGGAAGCCACCAGGCTGCTTCCGATCTTGACGACCACCCTCCGCGCGTCTTTCAGGATACGGTCTCGCATGCCGCCCTCAACGTCGCCACGCGCCCGCCCGCAAATTCAACCAGCGTATCCAGCCCTTCTCTCGTGGCGGACGAAATGGCAAAGAACTTAAGGCGCTTCTTCTTGCAGAAGGCTTTCAGTTCCTCCAGCCGCTTGCCGTTGCCCTTGAGGTCGAGCTTGGTGCCGACGACGGCGAACGGCCTGGCCTTCAAGGTGTCGTCATAGGCCGCCAGCTCGTGCCGCAAGGTCTCGAAACTCGTCACCGGGTCGTCGGCCCACTCCGAGATGTCCACCAGGTGGAGCAGGAACGAGGTCCGCTCGATGTGGCGCAGGAACTGTGTGCCCAGGCCCTTCCCCTCGTGGGCGCCTTCGATTAAGCCGGGGATGTCCGCCACGACGAAACTGGATTCCTCCCCATACGACACCACGCCGAGGTTCGGCACCAGGGTGGTGAAGGGGTAGTCGGCGATCTTCGGCCGTGCCGCCGAAATGGCCGCGATCAGCGTGGATTTTCCCGCATTCGGGAACCCGACCAGGCCCACGTCGGCCAGCAGCTTGAGTTCCAGATGGAGCCAGCGTTCCTCGCCGGGCCCGCCCGGATCGGCGCGGGTCGGGACCTGCACGGTCGGGGTCGCGAAATGCGAGTTGCCGCGGCCGCCGCGGCCGCCGCGCGCGACGATGTGCGACTGTCCTTCAACGGTCAGGTCGGCAAGAATTTCCCCCGTCTGGTCATCTTTGACGATCGTTCCCAGCGGCACGCGCACGACGACGTCTTCCGCCGTCTTGCCATGCGAGCGGGACCCGCCGCCGGGGCCGCCGTCCTTGGCCTCGTAGCGCTGCTGGTAGCGGAGATCCAGCAGCGTCGTCAGACGGCGGGTCGCCACCATCACGACGTGGCCGCCGTTGCCGCCGTCGCCGCCGTCCGGGCCCCCGCGGGGCACGTACTTCTCGCGGCGAAAACTGCAAACGCCGTTGCCGCCGCGCCCGGCTTTGACATGAATCTTGACGTCATCGACGAACATGACCCACCAAAAACGTGAAGCGTGGTCAAAGGTTCTCAGTGCTCAGTTTTCAGTGGTCAGTTCCGGAAACTGAGAACTGAAGACTGACAACGGTCAACCTCTCCGACTCAACGCGGCTTGAGGAGGAGAATACCGGAATTGGCTGGATTCTGAAAGCCGCCGAGTGAAAGGCTGGACTAGGAAGCGGACGGGTAGACGCTGACCCGGCGGCGGGCGCGCTCCCCTTCGAATTTGACGACGCCGGTGACGCGGGCGAAGAGCGTGTGGTCCTTGCCGACGCCGACGTTGAAACCGGGGAAAAACTTCGTGCCGCGCTGACGGACGATGATCGAGCCGGCCTGCACCGTCTGGCCGCCGTAGGATTTAACGCCGAGATACTGGGGATTGCTATCCCGACCGTTTCTCGATGATCCGCCGCCTTTATTTGTGGCCATGGCTCAGTCCGTCCCCTAGGCTGTATGGATGTCGGTGATTTTAATCTGCGTGAAACCCTGCCGGTGGCCCTTTGTCCTCCGGTAGTTCTTCCGCCGGTGCTTCTTGAAGATCATGATGGAGCGGGTGCGGCCCTGCTCGACGATTTCCGCCGTCACCCTGGCCTTGTCCACCCAGGGCTTGCCGACCTGGAGGCCCTTGTCGCCCTGGACGAGGCACACCTGCTTCAACTCGACGGTCCCCCCGACATCCCCGGGAAGGGACTCGACCTGGACGACTTCGCCGGGCTGAACCCGGTACTGTTTGCCACCTGTCTGGACGATCGCGTACATGTGCTCTCTTTTACCGAATCCTGCGGATGTTCGCTTTAACGCTACGGCTACTGGAGGGTCAGAAACGACTTCAACAGCCCGTTAGCGCCTTGTTTTGTAACACAGGGCTTTTCGGGGTGTCAAGCCGGGACGGCTTCGGCCAATGCCATCCGGGACGGCTTCACAGGGCCGGGGTAGAGGCGTATGATACGCGGCAATGGGGTGATCCATATGCTCTCCGTGCTGCTCGGGATGGCGTTATGGCTGGGTATGGCCGGTGCGGCAACCGCTGGCGACCGGTTCACGGTGACGATGAACGGGGAGGCGGTGACGGACGGCAAGACCGGCCTGGTGTGGGAGCAGGCGCCCGACAAGGAGTTCGATGTCTGGAGCGCGTCGGTCGCGCGTTGCGCGACGAAGACGGTGGGAGGACAGAAAACCTGGCGGGCGCCGACGAAGGACGAGCTGGCCACCCTGCTGGAGCCCGAGCGCCGCGATCCCTCGCTGCCGGAGGGCCATCCCTTTGCGAACATCCGGTCCGATATCTTCTGGACCTCAACGCCGCACGCCTCGGACGACATCCTGGCCTACTATGTGAGCTTCTTCACCGGACAGGTCATCTCGGACCAGAAATCCCAGACTAGGCGGATGTGGTGCGTGCTCGGGAAGTAGAGTGTCAGGAATCTTAGTGAAGGGTTCCTGACACGTTAGAGCTGGTTGAGTTGGAACCGGTAGTAGAGCCCCAGGCCATTGCCTTCTAACAAATGCGTCGGTGCAGTGACGGAGCCGTCCTTGACGGCGAAGCTGCCCCGGTGCTGTCCCACCGTCAGCTTGGATTGCA